>JANQSK010000110.1 GCA_028284105.1 Anaerolineae bacterium | reverse complement strand
CACTCGGCATACCATTTTGATGGCTTGTTTCAGTTGCTCAGCAACGGCCGTTTCATCTGCCCCGTCTGCTAACTCCACCCGAATGATAAATTGATCGCGTAACTCTGGACGAGCTACAGCGCCCTGAATCGCCTTGATCCCTGCAATTTGACTGGAAGCAAAACGAATTTGATTAGGATGCACAAACATACCGCGCACCTTAGACGCTTCACCACTTCGTCCAACTAGCGTGATCATGCGGTCAGATTGTTTCGACTCACCGGGTGCTGGGTCTAAATTCAACGCCATATCACCTGTACCAAATCGAATTAATGGGTAAGCGCGATTAAAATTGGTGACAACTACCTCGCCGGGCGTACCGGCAGGAACGGATTCGCCTGTTTCAGGATCAAGCAGTTCAACGATTGGCTGGTCAAACAGCTTCATCGCAAGAGGAGGTCCATCACCACAATCTACCGCAAAGATACCCAATTCGGCCGTGCCGTATGCATTTGCTACTCGAATGCCATATCCTTCAAGTTCCGCACGGAGGCTAGGTGGCAAAGGTTCTGCTGAAACAAGCGCTTTGGTGACCTTAAAATCTTTCTTGAAGTCTAGCCCCATCTCTTCGGCTTTCTTAATGAGGCTCATTAAAAAGCTAGGCGTGCCTGCATAAGCGGTACACCCTAAATCTTTCATCATTTTGAGTTGAAGGTCACTGTTTCCAATTCCACCAGGAACAACAACACAACCCATTCTCACAAGTCCCTGGTCGACTAATAATCCAGCAGGCACCAAGTGATAAGAAAGGCTGTTTAAAACAACGTCTCCCTTCACAATACCAGTCATTTCCAGAAGCTGAACGGCAACATCCCAGCTATCATCATCTGGCAAAGCACCCGGTTCATATACGGGACCAGGAGAGAAATATAAGTGATCAATTTCAGACATTGGGACAGCAAGCATGCCGCCCAAAGGGGGATTTTCTTGTTGCAGCTTAATCAGCTGATCTTTGGAAAAAACTGATAATTTTGATAAATCAGCCACCGATTCAACGTCTGCAGGTTCTAAACCAGCATCTTCCATGCGTGCTTTAAATGCAGGCGCATTGGCGAAAGCATGGGCAACAATGTTTTTTACTTTTAGATCAAGATCACTCATAGTTTTATAGTTGTATCACGTGTTATGTTTCACGTATCACGTGTTTTGGTTTAGGATTTTTTGTACAGCACTTTTTAAGGCACCAACAAGACCTTTTTTTATCTGCTAGCTTGTAATGATAGTCAAATTGACACATCAAATACGTGACACCTGACACCAAGCTTTTACGAAATTACCCAATCCAGCGTTTACGCCGCTTGTAATGCTTTACATCACGATAGCTTTTACGTTCACCAACTTGAGATAGTCCCAAATAAAACTCTTTAATATCGGCATTTTCCGAAAGTTGCTCCGCAGACCCATCAAGCACAATACGGCCGTTTTCCATCACATAGGCATAATTGGCTTTCTTCAAAGCCACATTCGCATTCTGCTCCACAAGCAAAATCGAAACCCCTGACTCCTTATTAATCTGTTGAACGATGTCAAAGATATTTTGAACCAGCATCGGTGCTAACCCAAGTGAAGGCTCATCCAGCAGCATCAACTTTGGCTTTGCCATCAATGCACGACCAATGACGACCATTTGCTGCTCACCACCAGATAAGTAACCACTTGTTCGATTACGGAATTCACGCAAACGTGGGAAGAAGTGATATACCTCTTCAATGCCAGTGCGAACTTCTGCAGAAGACGCACCACGGAACAAAGCACCTGTCCGCAAATTTTCTTCAACAGTAAGATGACCAAATAACGGCCGTCCCTCATGCACCTGAACAATCCCTAAGCGCACAATTTCTTCAGCAGACATATTATCGATGCGATGACCATCAAACTCGATATTTCCACGAGTGACTTCCCCAAGCTGTGCTTTTAATAACCCAGAAATCGCCTTCAATGTCGTTGACTTTCCAGCCCCGTTTGCACCAAGCAAAGAGACAATCTCGCCATCAGGCACTTCTAAAGATACCCCGCGTAATACAAGGATCACATCACTATAAACAACTTCGATATTATTGAGTTTTAGCATAATTTCTCGATGTTTTGTTTCAAATTAGGTCACAGTATTCCATAAATAATCGCTTATTTTTAAATACAGAATACTGCGACCAAAAATTTAAAGGTAAAGCCCGTAATTCTCAATTTTTTTACAAATAGAATATTGGACTTTACCTCACTAATCAAATCAATTGATTATGGACGGGTGTCAGGCAGTGTGAAGAAATCGGTGATTGCAACATCATCAATTCCACCATCTGCATTAACAACCCATTGACGGATTTGAGCAGTTGTTGGGGCACGCAGGCCATCTTGCATGTTATATGCAAACAAACCACGTGCATCGACAATACCAATATCTTCCATTGCGGCCAAAATGGTCTCACCACTCAAGTTTTCATACCCATCACTGTTGATAGCATGAACAAGAATGTCACGAATAGCAAAGAAGCCACCATACGTCAAGAGATAGGTATTGGTCTTTTCTGCAGCAGGATAACCACCGGCTTCAAATGCAGCATTTGCTTCTTGGATAACCTCAAGCTCAGTATCAGCCCAAGTTGCATGAGGAACAACGCCATAGTAACCATTGGCTGCTGCTCGGCTTTCACCCAAGAATTCCAAAACGTCGCCATTGTAGGTCCAGCTAACACCACCAACCAATACATCATCCCAAACACCAATGGCGCGGATGGTACCGATTACTTGTGCAACAGAGAAGGAGAGGTTTTGGTTATAGATGACGTTAGCACCACCAACCAACATGTTTTGGATTTGACCAGAAACGTCAGCATCTGGAGAAATAGCTTGTTCTTCAAGTGGCAATACTGTAATGCCAAGTGATTCTGCAAACGCCAAAGCTTCAGGTGTGGTTGCACCTGCACCAAATGCATTCGCCCAACCAATGACACCAACAACGATATCATCACCAGCAGATTCTGGTTTAATGTCATCCCAGTTTTCAGAAACCCATTGGAGGAAGCCAGCAAATTGGTCTGAATATACAGCAACTTGACCAATGGTGTAACCATTTGGTGTGCCGTAAATCGCAGGGCCATTTACACCAGCAGCAAATGAAACGATTTGGTCTTCGTTGAAGCGTTCAGCCAATGCAACGGTTGCACCACTAGCATAGGTGAAGATGATAAGTGCATCTTCGCGAGTCTTTTCGTATGCTTCGATTTCGAGGTCAACGTTGTAGTTGGTTTCGTTAAATTCAACGGCCAATTCAGCACCGCAAACACCACCAGAGCTATTAATTGCGTCTAAAGCATCATTGGTAGCAAATACAAATGCTTCACCCAAAATAGCAGCAATTGGACCTTCACGACCAGCTTGTTGGTGAAGAAGGATGGTTTCGCCTGTGAGATCTTCAGCACATTCGCCGTCCATCATTTCTTCGCTGTCCATGGCTTCGTCATCAGACATCATTTCTTCGCCAGAACCAGATACTTCGTCAAATGACCAGATAGCGCTGAATGCACCATCGCTTACTTGGTTCACAGCGATTTGTGGGTCAGCACAGTCACCATGTGGGTCACAGCTGATGGTACCGGTGATACCGTCCATCGCGCTGGTGCCTTGGATTTCATCAATCAACGCTTGACGTCCAATCAACAAGTTGCCATCTGCATCATGTTGTGCAACTGCTTCAATCGCATTCAACAACAGGTTGGTTGCATCATATGCATGTGCATGGAATGGTGCTGTTGGCTCGGTGCCGTATTCTGCTTGGTAGGTTGCTAAGAAGCTGTCATAGATTGAGTTACCAAAGTTGAGGTCTGGACCTGACATGTACATGCCTTCAGCCGCATCACCAGAAGCTTCGAGGAAGTCTGGAGACAAGACGCCGTCAGCAGCAGCCAAAACCACACCGTCCAATCCGTCAATTTCTTGAGCGGTCTTGGTGATGAGTGATCCCAAAGGAATGAATACAGGGTAGTAGATGATTTCTGGACCTGCAGCAGCGACTGAAGTCAAGATGGGTTCTACATTGGTTGCATCTGCAGCTTCTGCTTCAAAGGCAACGATGGTGCCACCCAACGCTTCGAATGCGGCGCTGAAAGAGCTTGCTAACCCTTCGGTGTATGGGTCGCCATCATGGATAGCTGCGGCTTGGGTAAGACCCAATTCGTCAAAGACGAAGGTTGCCATTGCAGCGCCTTGGATGGTGTCATTGTGCGCAGTGCGGAAGTAGCAAGATTGACGGGTGTCTTCACCGGTCAATACGGGTGCGGTGTTTGATGGAGAGATCATAGCAATGCCAGCGTCACAAACGATTTGAGACATAGGCACGCCAGCCCCTGAACAGCTGGTGCCGATGACACCCACGATGGTGGGGTCAGAAACGATCTTTTGACCGGCGGTTTGGCCACCTTCAGCGCTACAGCCATCATCTTCTGCTTGAAGTTCCAAGCTGTGACCGAGGATTTCGCCGCGGTCAGCCAAAGCGATTTCAACACCGTATTGTGAGTCCAAACCGAGTGATTCGTTTGGACCCGTGATGACGAGGGCAGAAGCAACGCGGATAGGATCTCCAGCAGCAACTTCAACACAACCGATGGCGTCTTCACAGACGAGTTCTTCCATCATTTCCTCGTCCATATCTTCATCCATCGCTTCGTCTTCTTCCATGTCTTCATCCATGGCTTCGTCATCGCCGGTGTCAGCATCTTCGGTGGTGGTGTCATCAGCAGGTTCATCACTGCCTGTGTCGCCACCGCCACAAGCTGCTGCGAACAACAAGGCGATTAACAATAAAACGAGATATTTTGGCATGTTTTTCATTTATCTTCTCCTATAAAGAATTAGGTGAACCAAAAAAAGCTTATTTATGGTTCACGCGATAACTGACAAATAGTGATGCCATTTGAACTATCTGCCATAACTATCAACCAAATAGTTTGGCTGATTATGAACAAACTTTATTCGAGCACATACTCGAATCGGCGTGGGTCTACCTTGAAAACGGCCGTAAACGCCAGGCCGCTTTTATCATATTCCACCTATGGGCCATCCCACGTGGTTCAAAAATGAGGAAGAGCACCAAAATCAAACCAAAGAAAATCGGCCGGAAAGAGGACTGGAGCTGTGCAGATTGGTCTGGGAAGAGCAATGCCAGTTCTTCACCTAATGTTCTTGCTAATAAATCTAAAACAATAACAAAGGTTGTTCCAAAGAAAGGCCCAAGATTTGTCCCAAGGCCACCAATAACCAACATGCCCAAGAACAACACAGAATCTGTTAAATCATATCCAAGCTCAACACCAACACCACGTTCACTGTGTGCCCGTAAAGCGCCAGCCACCCCTGCTAACATCGCTGCCACAAAAAAAGCACGGAGTTTGTAACCATAAAGGTTCACGCCTAGAAGCTCAGCAGCTAAATCATTGTCGCGGATTGCAACAAAAGCACGACCCAAACGGGAGCGTGAGATATTCACAGTTAAAAAGGTGGTAATTAACATCACGGTGATGCTAATTAATACAAAGCTTGATGTTTCACCGAAATCAAAAGGACCAATAACAGTTACCGGCACATTGATGAAACCTTCAGTACCGCCAAAATACTCCTCAAGGAATGGCTGGCGTGAAATCCAAGGCAATATAAATTGAGCGCCTAATGTGGCCATTGCCAAATAGAAACCCTTTACTCGAAGTGATGGCAATCCAAAAATTAAGCCAACACCCCCAGCAATTAAGGCCGCGAGTGGCAAAGAGATGTAAATAGGTAACCCCATACGAATGCTTAGTAAAGCAGACGCATAACCACCGACCAACATAAAGGCGGCTTGCCCTAGCGAGATCTGACCCGTATACCCTGTCAGAATGTTGAGCCCTTGTACCGCAATAAGCGTGTAGCAAATTCGATTGACTGTACTAATAGTGAGCGCTGAGCCCCATAGCGGCACTGTGTATAAAACGATGATACCGATGATTGCCACGACATATTGCCAAGGTTGTCTAAAAATCGCTTGGTCATATTCGTAAGACTTGTCAAATTCACCGGATGGACGAAGAATAGCCATGGAACCCTCTTAAATTCTTTCGATTCGATGTTGTCCAAACAAGCCTTCAGGGCGTAAGAACAAAACAATTAATAACAGCACATAGGGCGCAATATCTGCCCCATTGCGCACTTCAACAATCGTAGAGGCCTTGACAAGTTCAGACGTTAGCCCCACTATGAGTCCCCCAATTATTGCACCAGGGAAGGATTCAAGACCTCCAAGCAAGATAGCCGGGAAGGCAATGAGGGCCACAGTGGCAATATTCACACTTACCCCACTCAATGTGGCTAAAAGAACACCACCCAAGGTTGCAACGATACCAGCAATCGCCCAAGACCAACCAAAAACACGAGGAACATTAATACCAATCCCTCGGGCAAGTTCATGATTTTCAGAGGTAGCGCGCATCGCTAAGCCTGCGTTAGTGTAGTTAAAGAAGGCGATAAAAATCAGAGCCGCAACAATAGCCACAACAAATGTCGCTAGACGGGCATGACCAATTTGTAGCCGGTCGAGGAACACGATGCTTTCACCATTAACGGGTGGAATTGGAATATTAAATGTGTCACTTGGACTAAAGGGGGCTGGGAAGTTCCCTTTTGGGAAAACACCAAACGTGATTGTGGTTACCCCTTCCATGATTTGAGAAAGACCCAAGGTCATCAAAATAATGGAAAGAAGAGGTTGACCCGTCATAGGACGTAAGGCAAGACGTTCAATAACAAACCCAAGAATGACTGAAACAATCATCGCCGCAATAACTGCGCTCCACAGAGGTAAGTTAAATAATTCTGTGCCATCTTCGGTTGCACCGGCAAACCACCACGTTAAAAACGCGCCCAGCATCACCATATGCCCTTGGGCAAAATTGAATACTTCCGATGATTTAAAGATGAGGACGATACCTAAAGCAATCAATGCCAAGGTTCCCCCATTGAGAAGACCATTGATAATTTGTTGTGGTACAAGGATCCACGTCATTAACTCATATTGAATCATGAGGAAAATGATTAGTAGGACGGCAAGGCCTCCTATAATTCGTTTGACTAGATTGCTCATATCTCCTTCCCTGTCTTTGTTCTGCCGAATCAAACCATTTGGGTTTCACAATAAAAATTGCGCGGCATTGTTGTTATAAACCCTTACGGTTTGAATTCTCTTCTATGCAGCAACGGCCGTTTCGGCCACTGACATTATTCGTAAATTGGTTTCAACAAACCCTTCGCTACCATCTTGATACGAAACCACGGCGCGAACCTGAATTTCGTCATCACCACCGTACATCGCTTCAATAATGTCACCATACTTATCAGCTAACACATTTCGCTTCAATTTACGGCTACGGGTCATTTCCGCTTCATCCGCATCAAACTCTTTATGTAAGTTGACGTATCGACTGATGCGAGCACCCTTCGGTAATGTTTTGTTGACCTCAGAAACGGCCGTTTGAATCAAATCATAAACTTCAGGCTTTTGCGAAAGGTCCACAAACGTCGTGTATCCAATACCCCGTTTTTCAGCCCAGTGGCCCACATTTTCAAAGTTAATAATGACCAACGCCGTCACATGATCTCGGGTTTCGCCCCCAATAGCCATCACATCACGAATGTATGGACTAAACTTCAAACGCCCTTCAATAAATTGAGGGGAGAATACTTCACCGTTTGCAAGCCGAAGCATATTCTTTACACGATCTTGGAAAATGACATGATTGTCTTCATCAATATAGCCGGCATCCCCACTGCAGAACCAGCGGCTCCCATCCTCTTCAACGAGAATATCTTTTGCAGTGGCTTCAGGGTTTTTGTAATACCCCTTCATTACAGATGGTCCACAAATTTGTATTTCGCCTTCATCTGAAATGCGCACTTTCATTTGAGGAGAAGCTTTCCCAATACTGGCAAATTTAATATCACCTGTCGGATGGATCGTCGCGGTAGCTGTTGTTTCAGTTGAGCCGTAGAGCTGTTTCAAATTGATTCCCAAGGCGCGAATAAAACGTATCGCATCAGGACTTAACACAGCACCCGCTGTATAAGCACTTCGCACTTTAGATAGACCAAGTTGATTGCGGAGGGGTCCAAAGACCAATAAATTACCCAACCAGTTCATGAAGTTTAAGCCAGGGCCAATTGATTCTTTATTCAATGTTTTGTCTGCATATTGGTATCCAACAGGCAGGAACATCTCATACAGTTTACGATTGAGCCAGGTCGAATCATTAATACGCACCTGGATAGTAGAAACCAAATCATCCCACAGTCGAGAATTGTAGAAAATCATCTCAGGTGCAATTTCGCGGATATTTTGGCGCACCGTTTCAGGCTCTTCGGGGAAGTTCATAATCATGCCCACATACATGTGAGGCGCTACCCCAATGGCTGGTTCAGCAATCCATCCCATTGGCGCAAAGCTGACATGATTATCTGTGTCTTTTCGAGGATCAGCTTCATGGTAGATGCTGGCTGATTTCATCAAATTATTGTGCGTTAACATCACGCCTTTTGGAAGACCTGTGGTTCCAGATGTGTAATAAAGGGCGCAAATATCCTCACCGCTCCCCTTCGCAATTTCCTCTTCAAACCGATTGGGTTCTTTTTTAGCTAGCTCACGGCCAAGTTCTTGAACTTCTTCAAAAGAGATCAGCCAATCTTCATCATAATTCCACAATCCCTGGTCTTCCCAATAGATAAGTTTCTTGATATTTGGAACTTGGTCACGCATTTCCAAGAATTTATCACACTGCTCTTGATCTTGAGCTAATGCTAATACAGAATCGCTGTGATTGATAATGTATTCCATTTCCTTGGGAATTGCGTCTGTATACATCCCAACCGCTGCACCCCCTAGCGCCTGAATGCTGATATATCCCCATAGATATTCTTTATCATTATCACCAATCGTACAGACATGATCACCACGCTGCATCCCAAGCGCAATCATCCCTAAGGTGAAGTTTTTTACATTTTCATAGGAGTCTTGCCAGGTAAACTCTTGCCAAATACCAAACTCTTTTTGGCGTACAGCAACCTTGTCTGCTCCATATTTTTTGACATTCCTAAGGAAATATTGAGGTAGTGTTTCTAAAGTGCTCATCTTGTTTCCCTACTCCTGACCTAAATAAGCTTGAATAACTTTCTCATCGCTCTTAACTTCATCTGGATATCCATCACCGATCTTTTGTCCAAAATCAAGAACAACCACACGATCTGAGATGTCCATAACGAGACCCATGTCGTGCTCAATCAAAACAATCGTTACGTTTCTTCTTTCGTGAATATCCAGCACAAACCGAGCCATATCTTCTTTTTCTTCAGCATTCATCCCAGCCATCGGTTCATCTAGAAGCAAAAGTTCAGGTTCTAATGCCAGTGCGCGGCCTAACTCAACCCGTTTACGCAAACCATAAGGCAATGCACCTACAATCGCTTTTCGAATGTGGGCTATTTCGTGAAAATCGATAATTTCTTCAACAACTTCTCTATGCTGAACTTCTTCACGTTGGGAGGGGCCAAAGAAAAAGGCATTGGCCACTGCGCTTTGCTTCATATGAATGTGCCGAGCAGCCATAATATTGTCTAAGGTGCTAAGACCCGTGTAAAGCGCAATATTTTGAAATGTCCGTGCAACACCCAGTGTAGAAATCTTATGCGTTGGGGTTTTCGTTAAATCGTTTCCTTTAAAGTTAATTTGGCCTTCTTGAGGACGATAAAACCCGCTAATGCAATTAAGCATTGACGTTTTACCAGCACCATTCGGGCCAATAATTGCCCGAATTTCGCCTTTATTTACTTTAAAGCTTACGTTGGATAAAGCGGCCGTTCCCCCAAATCTTAGGGAAACATCATCAACAGATAGAATGGTATTATCAGTGGTCATTCAGCCTCTTCTATGTAAATGAAAAAATTTTTTAGAAAAAGAGTCTGGTAACACCCCTGTCTGCCACAGGGAACAACAAAAAATTGTTAAATCTATTCTTTTCTATTTTTGCCATTCGACCAATGGTTGGGTATTTCTCTTCTCTTCTCTGCTTAAAAAATCTGAGCCTATACAAACTGCCCAATACTCCATTAAGCATAACTAACAAAAGTTACCATAATCAAACCAATCTAGCAAAAATTCGCTAAAAGATTTGAAACAAAAAAGACCCCATTCGAAATAACAAATGGGGTCTTTATTTATTTAAGTTTTTTGATGCTTATTATTTAGAAACCTAGCTCTCTACGGCCGATAATTTCCTTCATGATTTCATTGGTTCCACCATAGATGGGATTTACACGATGGTCAAGGAAGAATTTGGCGATGGGGTACTCAAGCATGTAGCCGTATCCGCCATGGAGTTGTAAGCAACGATCGATAATTTTCTGGGTGATATCACTACACCACCATTTCGCCATCGCAGCTTCTTCAGCCGTTAATTTTTCTTCGACTTGAAGCATAATGCAGTGATCAAGGAAGACACGGGCTACCTGTAATTCAGTGGTCATTTCAGCCAGTTCAAAACGCGAGTTTTGGAATTTGCCAATTGGACGACCAAAAGCGGTCCGTTCACGACAATAGTCAATGGTCGAATTTAATGCGCCTTCAGCTTGACCAATACTACCGACAGCAATAGAAAGGCGTTCTTGAGGGAGGTTATGCATCAAATAGCGGAAGCCCATCCCTTCTTCACCAAGCATGTTTTCAACAGGTACTTTTACATCTTTGAAATAGAGTTCGGCCGTGTCTTGAGCGTGCAATCCTACTTTCTCTAGGTTACGTCCACGTTCAAACCCTTCCATGCCTTCTTCAATAACAAGGAGGCTGGTACCTTTTGCGCCTTCGCCAGGAGTCGTTTTGACGTAGGTGATGATAACATCTGCCAAAATACCGTTTGAAATAAAGGTCTTTTGACCATTTACGACAAAATGGTCTCCATTACGAACAGCTGTGGTAGCTGCACTTTGGAGGTCACTCCCGGCATTAGGTTCGGTCATTGCTAACGCGCCAATGGATTCACCAGTGGCTAATTTAGGAAGCCAACGTTTCTTTTGTTCTTCATTCCCAAAAGCCATAAGGTACGGCACAACCAATTCGTTGGTAATACCAAAACCAGGTCCATGAACGCCATTCTTAGCCAGTTCTTCACTCAACAGCGCCAAATAGCGATAGTCATCTACTCCCATTCCACCATACTCTTCTGGCACATCCATACAGAGAAAGCCATTTTCGCCAGCTTTCAACCAAATATCTCGTGGAACGATGCCGTCTTTTTCCCATTGCTCATGGTAAGGCAAAATGTCTCGCTTGATAAATTCACGAACCGCATCTCGGAACATGATATGTTCTTCAGTTAAAAATTGTTCTTGCATCGGGTTGTATCTCCATGGAAGTGTCACGTGTCAGTTTAAGGCCACGTGGAAAGTTATAGTTTATGCACTAATTATGAGTGCAACTCAGAAAAATTTCAAGCTTTTTGTAAAAAATAGTAATTTTTTCTGTAAATTACTAAGTTTAATGAGTGCAACTCATTTTTGCGCTTGCACTTTTCTCCCTCTTTTCAGTATGATAGGCAAATGGAAAATAAGGAAATGGTCATCAACGGCCGTAAACGAAAGCCAACTGAACGCTCACAGAAAACAAGACAGCTCATTCTTGAAGTCGCAAAAAAAATCATCAGCCAACAAGGGTTTGAAAACACCACAGCCAAAGATATTGCAAAGGCAGCCGGCGTGGCAGAAGGAACTGTCTTTCTTCACTTTGACAATAAACAGGGCATCGTCAATGATGTCGTGAGAGATTTCTATGCGCGGCTTCAAGAAAGCAGTGATGCAATCATGACACAAGATGATGATCCTTTCCAAAAGATGCGTGCGCTTATTAAAAACCAGTTGATGATGATGGAAGAGGATTGGCAGCTTGGCCGCATCATCTTTGGGAGACACGGCCGTTACGTTGATAATGATTT
>JANQSK010000106.1 GCA_028284105.1 Anaerolineae bacterium | reverse complement strand
GCATTGCGAATAGTAGAGGAAGCGGCCGTACCCCAATCCCCAAGACCGTACACAAATTTTAATCGTCGTGACAATGGGGCCTGGGGCGTTTGCAAATTTGTCATTGCACTTTCCTATTGTTGCTAGCTGACAACTGGAATGGCTCTACAGTTTATTAAAATACGGCGCTCAATTGGCAAAACCATTGCTTGGGTCAAAAATTTTCGAACCAATAGCACTATTTTACGATTCGATTTCATGATTTAAAAGAGCAAATGGGAACCAATTAGTACTCTTTAACGTTATCCCAGTAGAACGGAATTTTTTTGGCCAAACGCAGAATAAAAAGCAAACGGCCGTATAGAAAACATCAAGAATTGTTGCAACTGCCTACGGTATGATGGCTGTGTCATTCCAAACGGTCGATGTGTAAAGTAAAACAACAAATCGCATCAAAGCAGATAACTTACAAACCGACCAAAATTTGATTAAATACCTATATCCAATTGTTTGGCAGTCAACAAAATATAAGGAGTAATAATATGTCAGTAACTTATATGATCACTTGGACCATTCTTATTATTTTTGCTGTAGGCTTTGGCCGAATTCGTGATATGCGACAAACCTTTGGCATTGCAGCAATCACTCTCCTTATCCTTATCATGAGCCAAACATTGGCCGCGCAGTTAGCCTCAACCGTTGGTTTAGCGCCTGACTTAATCTATTCAAATCCAGAACTGTTCTTAATGAGTGGCCCCGTTGGCTGGCTCGCCTTATTGGTGATGCCTTGTGGTTGGCTTGGCCCAATTATTGGAATGAACTTGGTTTCACGTCGTTTTGAGAACCAAGCTTTTTAGAAAACTATCAATTAGGAGATTGATTATTCTAGACTTAAATAAATCAATCTCCATCCCCCGTTTATTCAGCCCTAGATAATCCTAACAGCGTCATAGCAAATCGAAGCAGCATGCGAAACAGCCATTCCTCAGGCCCACGTCGAGGCTTAACAGTTAAGCTCTGTTCCATTCTACGAATAGCCTCTAACCATTGACCTTGGCGAAGGTGATAGAGACTCAATGTTTTTAAAACTTGAGATTGTTCTGCAAGTGCATTGCAGTCTCCAAGTTTATTGGATGAAAGAAGATACGCAGTAGCCGCTTCTTTTTTATTTTTTTGCGCGGCATGCAAATCCCCCATATTCCCGTAAGCCTGACCTTCCTCTTTCATTTTCCCTAGCTCGCTAAACAGGGTAATCGCTTTTTCATAGGCTTGGAGCGAGTCAGAATAGCTCCCCTGCATTTTATACAATACGCCTAGATTATTGAGCATTTCTGCCTGACCTGCTTGATCGGCTTCAATCTCAAATTGGTCTCTTGCTTGTTCAAATTTCTGCACAGCAAGCATCCACGATTTCTTTTGAAATGCAGCCATCCCTTCTGATTTGAGTTGTTCACCAGTTGTCATAGGAAAATTTGTGACCGAGCTTTGCGATGAGCTCGGTCAATGAGGATTCTTAGTAGGTAATATCTAGCAGATCTTCTGCGATTCGGCGGAGTTTTTGGACGTCCATTTCGCTAATTCGCTTTGCGGTGTCTAGATAGCTTACATTGACAGGATTTACAAGGAATTGCTGTAAATCATTATCCATGCGGTCAAATTGGCGATTCAGTTTGTGACGGGCTTCATGACGACCCATCGGGCCGCGCTCGTCATCGAGGAAATCAGCAGGTGAAGCCCCCATAAAACGGCAGAGTGATTCTAAATGGACATAGGGAACGGCCGTATCACCTGACTCATATGCTTCAATGTCTTCAGTCGATTCGCCAACATGTTCTGCAAGCTCATCAAGGCTCTTTCGCGATTTTATGCGTAACTGTTTGAGTAGCACCCCAATAACCCGATTTCTAAGTGTGACCCACTCTTGATAATCAACTGTTTCAGGTTCAACAAGCTGTTGTGTACCCCAGAAATATCCCATTGGCACATCTAAATAAATTGCCAACGCCTCTAAATCAGGTAAGGACAAATTAGATGAGCCTTCTTCAATTTCAAGATACTCATCAACAGAAGTTTGAAGCACCTCAGCACACCCTTCTGTGGTTCGCCGATTATGCTCTCTTGCTTTCCGAATTAAATCGCCTAATAGTTTTGCGCGTTCTAAATTTTTTGTTGCCATGGATGCTTATCTCACCGATACAAAATCTGAATGATATTAGCACATCTGGTCGGCAATAACAAGCGTTATGTCAAAATAGAAGGGCCTATTTGAAAACCAATAATTATCTTTAAAAGAAATCCTAAAGGTTCGTTTTCACCGAGTAAATTTCACATTTCTGACAGACCTTATTTCAAAATATTTTGTGAAATTTACAATGATCCCTATCCATTAAGGTAAATCTGTCTCCCCCATGAGCCAAAGATCAACTTCACGAGCCGCACCGCGACCTTCGTTAATTGCCCAAACAACAAGGCTTTGTCCCCGTCGTGCATCGCCTGCAGCAAATACTCCTTCAACGTTGGTTTGAAAGTGACCATATTCTGCTCTTGCGTTTGAACGTTCGTCTTTTTCAATCTTAAATCGATTCAATAAATCCCCGTCTGGACCAAGGAATCCCATTGCCAAAAGCACCATCTGGGCTGGATATTGTTTTTCTGTGCCGGGAAGTTCTGTAAACGGCCGTCCTGAGCCATCAGGCTCCCATTTAATCAAAACCGTTTCTACCCCTGTCACACTGACCCCATTAGGTCCGTCATCACCGCTAAATTGCCGCGTCAAAATAGCATACTGTCTGGGATCATCTCCAAACACTTCTGCAGCCTCTTCTTGCCCATAATCCAACTTATAGATAATGGGCCACTGTGGCCAAGGATTATCAACGCCGCGTTCATTAGGCGGGCGTTCCATAATCTCAAATTGAGTTAAGCTATTACAACCATGTCGTAAGGCTGTGGCAACACAATCTGTACCCGTGTCACCACCCCCAATGATGATAACGTCTTTACCTTCAGCAGAAAGAAACTTACCATCCTCATGTGAGCCATCAAGCAAACTTTGCGTATTGGGCTGCAAGAAATCCATCGCAAAATGGATACCATCCAAATCACGACCGGGAACTGGCAAATCCCGAGGCGTTGTCGCTCCTGTACAGAGTACAACTGCATCATATTGACTCTTTAACTCATCTGCTGAAATATCAATTCCAATCTCGGTATTTGTAATAAATTCGATGCCTGCAGAAGCCATCAAATCAATGCGACGATTAACAATATCTTTATCGAGCTTCATGTTGGGAATGCCATACATCAACAGCCCACCAATCCGATCGGCTCGCTCATACACAGTCACATCGTGGCCGACTTTATTCAGCTGATCTGCACAGGCTAAACCGGCTGGCCCTGAACCAACAATCGCAATCTTTTTGCCACTTTTCTTATCAGGTAAGTATGGCGTCACCCAGCCTTCATCAAACGCCCGATCAATAATGCTGTATTCAATATTTTTAATCGTGACGGCAGGTTTGTTGATGCCTAAGGTGCAGGCTGCCTCACATGGGGCAGGACAAACTAAGCCGGTAAATTCAGGGAAATTATTGGTCTTTTCAAGACGTTGATACGCTTCTTTCCAAAGACCTTGATACACTAAATCGTTCCATTCTGGGATGAGATTATTAATGGGACAACCTGAATTCATTCGATTAATAATTCGCCCTTTATGACAAAAGGGAGTCCCACAATCCATACAGCGCGCAGCTTGATTAGTGAGTCGATCCTCAGAAAGATGCAAATGAATAGGTTGCCAATCTTTGATGCGTTCGTTTACAGGTCGATCGGCAGGTAACTCCCGATCAAATTCCATGAAGCCTGTTGGTTTTGCCATGGTTTATGCCTTTACAGGTTGTTGACTATGCTGAAAGGCGGCCATTGCAAGGTCTTCGCCAGCAAGATCAGTTGTCGATTCGATATGTTTAAAGGCATCAAGCATTTTCTTATAGTCTCTTGGCAGGACTTTTACAAAATGGTTTTTATGCTGAGGCCATTTATTTATAATATTTTGCGCTACGGTGCTCCCTGTAGCCACTGCATGTGCCTTGATGAGTTCAAGCAGTTCATCAAGTTCATCGGGGTTTGTAATAGGGGTTAAATCCACCATTTCTGTGTTGCAACGGCCGTAAAATGTGCCGTCTTCATCTAACACGTAGGCAATCCCGCCAGACATACCCGCAGCAAAATTGCGTCCCGTTTTGCCAAGTACAACGACACGACCGCCGGTCATATATTCACAACCGTGATCTCCGACGCCTTCAACAATGGCCGTTAATCCACTGTTGCGGACACAAAAACGTTCACCTGCAATACCGCGAACATAAGCCTGTCCGCCTGTTGCTCCGTAAAAGGCCACATTACCAATAATGATGTTTTCTTCCGCTTTAAAGGTTGCGTTTTTAGGTGGATACGCCATCAGCTTGCCACCCGATAACCCTTTACCGAAATAATCGTTGGCATCCCCTTCAAGCTCAAGCGTCATGCCTTTAGGCACAAAAGCGCCAAAGCTCTGACCCGCAGACCCTTTGAATTGAAGATGAATCGTGTCGTCAGGCAAGCCGTTTGCACCATATCGTTTGGTGACTTCGCTACCGACCATTGTGCCCACTGTCCGATTGATATTTTTGATGGGCAGTATGGCTGAAACGGCCGTTCCTTCCAAAATCGCGGGTTGACATAAATCAAGAAGGGTTTGGTAATCTAGTGTTTGTTCTAGCTCATGATCCTGTTCAATCATCTTATAACGACCCACAGAATCATCCATCTCTGGTTGATACAAAATAGGTGAAATATCAATGCCTTGGTGCTTCCAATGGGCAATCGCCTCACTCGTTTCAAGCAAATCTGTACGGCCTACCAGTTCATTGATAGAACGTACACCCAACTGAGCCATAATTTCACGCATATCTTGCGCAATAAAGCGCATAAAGTTAACGACGTGGGCTGGGTCCCCTTGGAATTTCGCTCGCAATTTGGGGTCTTGTGTCGCAACACCCACTGGGCAGGTATTCAAATGAC
>JANQSK010000097.1 GCA_028284105.1 Anaerolineae bacterium | reverse complement strand
TTCAGCCGGATCAAATCGCAGCCGATTGGGAGCAGAGTCTTGCCAAGCGCGCTTAATTGGGTGCGCTTCATCAACAACATCATCCGCCCACAAGTCAATCTCATAGGTGTTCCAACCCTCTAGCAAAATAATGTCACGGCTCATCACAACATCTGACCCTGGCAAGCCACCTTTCTCCAACTGCCACCAGCCAAATCGAGAGACCCAACCATCCCCAACATCTTGGGTTCCGGCAAGCCGATAGCGAAAGCTTAAATAGCGATATTTGCTGGTATCAACCACAGGGTCAGGAGAGCCGGACGGATTCATATGGCCAAGAATGAGTTTTATATCTGAATAGGGGGTTGAAAGGTTAGAGCAAGGAATAATCAAACCACGATAGAGGCCACCTGAGAAAGTTTCATTCCCCACGCATGTATGCCACCCTATCGGCAATGAATCATTGATGTCGCCAGCATCATTCATATCCCACGCATTGCCTTTCTCGACTGTCGCATAATCGACACCGCTACTCTTGCTAGGCTTGGTAATCTTTACCTGAGGCGGAGCACCGATGATGATAGGAGCTTGGCTCCAAGCAGTACCTGAGCCGTTGGTCGCAGCAATGTAGTAGGTTCCTGGCGGCAACAGCCCTGTTTGGAAGGTGAATGTGCCACCATTTGCGCTTTGTCCTCTGGCAAACAGAATATCTTCATCTCCGCTCAAAACCTGATCATTGGGGCTAGCATAAAGGGAAACATCTCCACCGCTGCCATCACCGCTCCATTGAATATCATAGGGACGAGCCGTCCACGGATCTGCTGCTGTCAAGCGAGCATAATCGAGTTTAACGGTTGAACCTGCATTCCCAGCACCGGCGTAAGGATGCAAAATGAGTTCGCGAATCGTTCCGCTCCAGGGTTTGGCACCAACTTGTAGACCAACTGTCTTTAGATCAACAACGTAAGTTCCCCAACCCGGTTCACAAACGAGGTTATAGCCATTAGAAACGCCCAATACGCTATTTGTATAGCTGTCTTCTGAATACCATTGCACTAACCCATTAGCACAGCTGCTTGAGCCTTTATAAATGCGAAAGGTTAGATAACGATAATGGTCGGCATTAATTGGGTAGTTGTAGCCAATTTTGCCAATTCGCATGGCAGTATGGTTAGGCGCACCGGCGGTTAATAAAGTGATACGCTCTGTTCCATTGGCCGCAGTCATTTGAGCCGAGTAAAAACCATTGGCAAAATTACTGTTGACCATATTGCTGTCTACACTATAAAAAGCGAGGTCGGTCGCTTCATTCATATCCCAAGGGTCGCCCAAAACGGTTGTGGCAAACTCATCCATTTCGGCAAAGGTCACCGTACTGCTGGGGGTCAGGACAGAAAGGCTGCTGGTAACGGCCGTTGTGCCGGTCACACTCCCCTCTCCCCCAGGTGCTCCCACGGCTGAACGGGTTAAGCTCAAAAGGAGTATTAAGGCAGCAATGATTCGGTAGTGTAAGGCAAGTAAGCGCTTCATAGAATACCTCCTTCGATTATTTATAAAATTGTTTAGCTCCATAACTGACATAATAACGATACACTCCTTCAATCATTCTTACACCATTGGCTCTAATGATTGAATAAATCTTTAATCGATCTAACGCTACAAATACGTTTTTTTGGGCATTGAAATTTGCCCAGTTGCCCAGATACAGCTTAAATTGGGGAATAGGATTGATGTAAAAAAATAAAATCAGCTCTTGGTTTCTGGGCAAGAAAATATGCTCATCCCAGTGAACGAGAAATTTACGAACAGAAATTTATGTAAATGGTTAAGGAAGCACAGCCACAACCTAACTTGACAAATACCACCATTGGCAAAAGTATTGATCAATGGCAGGCACTCATTTCCTCAACATTAGGACGCCTTGATACAGAACCTATTGCGAAAGCGCGTCGATTCGTGGGCACGCTCTCTCATCACAGCTTTGGCCAATTGAGTTGTGTTGATCTACAATCAACAAAACTTGAAATCATTCGGC
>JANQSK010000096.1 GCA_028284105.1 Anaerolineae bacterium | reverse complement strand
AGCAATAGAATCTTCCGGCATTGGGAGCAAGCAGCCTAAGCGAACGGCTGAAAACATAGATGCACCTTCGCTGGAAAATTCGATTGTGATCTCAATCGGCGTGCCTGCTTTAAGCGCTATCGTTGCGTGTTGTTCAGGCGTTCCGGTACCGAAAAATGCCCCACCTCGCTCGTTGTTGTTCCAATTGTTGATGAGGAGTTCCCCGTTGATAAAGAATCGGCTTTTACCGGCGCTCACCAGTCCAAATGTATGCGTTCCTGACTCTTGGCTTGTGTATTGGCCACTGATACGGACTGAGAAATGACCGCGATTCACATTGTGGCCAATTTCACCAAACCAAATTTGTTCAGTTGACTCAACAACTGTTTGATGAACAATATCACCACTCAGATCAAGTGAGTTGTAGTAGGTTGCATTGAGTCCAAAACGGCCGTTTCCAGCAGAAATTAGTTCTTTCCCAATCTCTGGCAGCATTTTGTGATTGGTACATCCCATCGCATAGGCTAATTCAATGGCATCTCCGACTTTATTGCGGATGCCTTCAAGAGGGGAAACGCGATAATGTGCATTGACTCGGGCACTCCCACCTCCCATCATAACGGCCGTATTTGCATTTGGGCCAATGACTGCAATTTGAGAAAGTTGGGTGCGGTCAAGCGGCAAAATGCTGTCTTTATTTTTTAATAATACGATGCCTTCGGCTGCTGCCTCTCGAGCAATTGCTTGATGCTCGGGTCGATTAATGGCTTTTTCCTCAGCTATTTGGGAATTCTCAAAGCAGCCGGCTCTCATTAACACCCGAAGCATGCGACGAACGCTGTCATCGAGTCGTTCCATATCAACGTTTCCTGCTTCGATTTCAGTCAGGAGCTTGTCACCTCGCCACATCGGTGGTCCAGGCATTTCAAGATCTTGTCCGCCATTCACTGAGGCTGAAGTGCTTTTTGTGCCAAACCAGTCAGACATCACAATGCCATCGAATCCCCACTCCTCTTTAAGGATGTTGATGAGCGTATAAGGATGTTCACTACAGAATGTGCCATTGAGCTGGTTGTAAGCTGACATCACTGCCCACGTGTTGGCTTCTTCAACAGCTGCTTTAAAGGGGGGTAAATAAATTTCTCGCAGGGCGCGTTCACCTACAACAGAGTTGATACTGTTTCTTTCAAATTCAGAGTCATTGCACACAAAGTGCTTGATGGTGGCCCCAATGTTTTTGCTTTGCACGCCATTGATGTAGGCAACAGCCATTTGAGAAGTGAGATAGGGGTCTTCTGAGTAGCATTCAAAATTACGGCCGTTTAAAGGGGAGCGATGAATATTGACGGTCGGTGCTAAAAGAAGATGTGCTCCTTTGCTTTGGGCTTCTTCGGCTAATGCTTCTCCAATTTTGCCAATAAGTTCACGATTCCAAGTCGACGCAAGGGAAATACCTACTGGGAAACAGGCGGATGTCAGTCCCCCCGCAAAGTTGCCGCCTCGAGCTCCGTTTGGCCCATCCGTTACCTTCATCGGCGGGATGCCTAATCGCTCAACAGGAGGTGTGGTCCAGAGGGAGTCGCCTGACAGCAAGGATACTTTTTCCTCATTGGTCATTTCTGACAGAAGGGCGTTTATTTTCTTTTCATCAACCATGATTTTTGCTCCGATTTTTAATGCGAATGGGGAAGTGGATTGTCTCCCACCCTCATCTCTATTTATTCACCGCTTTGTTGATAAACTCGTACATAGTCGATTTCCATTCTTTGGGGAAAAACAGTAGTCTCATCTGGCGCTCCAGGCCAATTGCCACCGACGGCGACATTGAGAATAATATGAAACGGTTGGTCAAAAGGAGCTGGATAGTCAGCATTGCGCGTTGACCAGCTGTTTTGCGTCAAGAAATGCTCGCCATCCACATACCAGCGCATCTCTTTTTCTTCCCATTCAACGGCAAACACATGAAAATCATCATTAAAGATACCGTTTTCAAGAATAAAAGGTTCGCCTGTGTAGAGGTGGTTGCCTAACCCACCGAAGTGGATAGTGCCATGGACAGTGTTAGGTTCGTGCCCAACAAGCTCCATAATGTCAATTTCACCACTGCTTGGCCATCCCCCATAGCGCCATTCAGTCGGGAGCATCCAAAATGCTGGCCAGAGACCTTGTCCGGTTGGCAATTTAATTCGGGCTTCAAAACGGCCGTATTGCCAATCTCCTTTTCCAAGTGTACGCAGTCTTGCAGAGGTGTAGTTCCGGCCTATGTAGCGCTCTTCGCGGGCTTCAATCACAAGATTCCCATTTTCTATGAAAGAATTTTCAGGAAAATCGGTGTAGTACTGCAATTCGTTGTTACCGCCCCCACGACCATTGACTTCATGCGACCATTTATCGAGGTCAATTTCAGGTCCATCGAACTCATCCTGCCACACTAAATCCCATCCTTCAATGTACCATTCTGGTGTTGGGGTAGGTTGGGGTGTTGCAGTGGGCTGAGGGGTTGGCGTTTCAGTTGGGGGAAGAACGGCCGTTTCAATAGCAGTGCATCCCATTAAGAACACAAAGAAAATGAGTAATGAGCTTTTGAAAAAAATTTTCATAACTTGAGTTTAACAAGAAAGCCTTTTCACGACAATTTGAGTAAAAAATGCAGATTTTGTTCATCTTGTATAGTTTTTTGCACATATTTTGTCTATTTTTCGGCCTTTTTGTTAACAGACTGTAAACAAATTCATGGAACGCTCATGGAACCAATTCTAAAAGTGCCCTTGACTGAAAGCGTTTTCAGAATATAATGGCTGAAATCCGCTATTTTGACGGGTTTTGGGATAGAGAATTGGAAAGGCTTTCAAATGTCTGTTGCTAAAAAAGTTACCATTCAAGATATTGCAGCAAAAGCAGCCGTATCGATCAGTACGGTTTCGCGGGTGTTAAACGGCCGTGTTTCCGTTGCTGAAGCGAAGAGAACTGCTGTCCTTCAAGCTGTAGAAGACCTTGGGTATCGGCCTAACATTTTTGCACAGAGTTTAGCGAGTGGCCATTCCATGACCATCGGCATTTTGACGCAAGAAATTCGCGGTATCTTTTATGATGAACTCGTGTTTCATATCCTCGAGGAGCTTCGTGAAACAAGCTATACCGCAATTATTGCTGACGGTCATTGGCAAGTTGAAAAGAGTTTGGAAGCAATCAATACCCTTATTGATAGACAAGTTGACGGCCTAATTTTAGTGGGTGGCTCCCTTCCAGAAGAAAAGGTTATTGAGTTAAGTAAAAATAAACCTCTTATTTTGGCAGGTCGCTCCGTTTCTACATTGGCTTCACAATCGGTCTATGTTGATAACTTTTTGGGTGGATACCAAGCTACAAAGCATTTAATTGATTTAGGACATCGTCATATCGCGCACATTACTGGGGAAATTAATCAAGAGGATGCTATCGAACGCTTTAATGGGTATAAGCAAGCGTTGGAAGATGCAGGATTAAGAGTTGAGGAAAAGCTCATTGTTGAAGGCCATTTCCAAGAGCAATCGGGATTAATGGCCGTAGAGATGTTGTTGACCCGAGGTCAGGTCTTTACAGCTATCTTTTCAGGGAATGATCAAATGGCATATGGTGCTTCTTTGGCGTTATACCGACGCGGCATTCGTGTTCCAGATGATGTTTCTTTAATCGGGTTTGATGATCAGACGATGTCTGGATACACCATTCCACCGCTGACAACGATGAGACAACCCGCGGGAAGGTTAGGGCGAGCCGCAGCCAATGCAATGATTAATCTCATAAAAGAAGAACCGTTTGAAACACGGCCGTTTCAAGCGGAGCTGATTGTCCGAGAATCAACGGCACGGCATCGGTAGTGAGAAATTTGACAAAAACAATCAGGTAGATAGAATTTCTTTGTAAGTTAACTTAACTAACTTAGATGAAAATTATCATAATGACTGTAAAAGCGACTAGATTTCAAACAAAAAATCATAATAATAAATTGATTTTGAAGACAATCTATCACTCTGCACCCATAAGCAGAGCTGCTGTTGCTCGTTCAACTTTGCTCACGCGCCCAACTGTTTCATCCCAAGTCAATGATTTAATCGAATCAGGTATTGTTGTTGAGGTAGGGGTAGGTCCTTCTGAAGGGGGTAAGCCTCCCACGCTACTAGATATCGACCCCAATGCACGCAATCTGATTTGTGTTGATATTGGCAATCAAGAATTTAGAGGCGCCATCGTCGATTTACGAGGCAAAATTATTGAATCCCGAACATTGCCAGCAGAAAATATCACAGGGGATGATGCTGTTCAGCAAGTTTTCAAACTAATCGATGCCCTCGTTTCAATTTCGCATTCTCCAATACTTGGCATTGGTATTGGTACCCCTGGCTTAATAAATCCAGAATTAGGCATCGTTCGTCGTTCAGTTAATTTAGATTGGACGCAACTCCCGCTAAGACAGCTTTTAGAGGATCGTTATCAACTTCCCATTCATTTGGGGAATGATTCACAAGTGGCTGCCTTGGCAGAATTTGTATTTGGCAAAGCACGAGATAGCAAAAATGTTGTTTTGATTAAAGTGGGGCAAGGCATTGGCTCAGGCATAGTCTTAGATGGTGCGCTTGTATTGGGCGATGGATATGGTGCAGGTGAAATTGGCCAAGTCGTCGTTGACAAAGTAGATGGCAATTTAAGCACTTTGGAAGGTGTGGCAAGCACCAAATCCATCACAAAAG
>JANQSK010000089.1 GCA_028284105.1 Anaerolineae bacterium | reverse complement strand
CCATTGCGCCCAGGTGCAAGACCCATGTTTCCAACGTACATATCTCCTGCACTGTCGATAGTCAGCCCACCTGTAGCGCTTGGTAACTCCGAGACGAGGGTTTCAACATGTGTTGCCACAGAAGGTGTGACGGGTTCTAAGGTTGGGGGGAGTGTTGGGATGACTGTTGGTGAAACGGCCGTTTCAGTCGGTAGGGGGAGTGTGGCTGTTGGTTCAGCTGTGGGAGCAGGTGTGTTTGTGGGTGGAACGGCCGTGTTCGTAGGCGGAACGGCCGTTGCTGTTTCAGTAGGTGAAGGACTCGTGTTAACGGCTACAGGTTCAGGAGTTGGTGAAGTAGCTTGTCCCCCACAGGCAATGGGTATCAAACTGAGGATAAAGATAATCGAAATCAAAACAGTTTTATTGTGTCTAACCATCGGATATTTCTCCAGAATTGGGTGTAAATAAAGACCTTGTTCAAAAAGAAATCCGATTATAGAAATTGGTAAATGGAGTGACCCCTGCCAAAAAGCAGGTTTTTAGACAAATGTTAGCTTCCCTAAAATGATCAGTGAAATAGATTTTGAACTGGAATCAAGTGTATTGATGTTCAAGAATTACGCTTGTTTTATGACAGAAGATTAAGAGCACGAGCACGGGCGACTGCTTGTGTACGATTGCTGACTTCTAGTTTGCTATAGATATTGCGGGCATGCCAGCGGACAGTTCCTACAGAAAGGTGCAGGTCGCTGGCAATCGCTTGATTGGTTAATCCATCACCAAGCAATCGTAGAACATCATTTTCTCTAGGCGTTAGCATTTCAAATAATGTGATAGGTTCCGTTTTGTTAATTTGGGCATTCAAAATGCGTTTGATAATTGATTGCAATTCCGCAGTTATCTTGTCATGTTGATAACATTGTTTGAGCAGTTTGGGGAGTAAGGGGTTAAAGTCGAGAAATAGTCGCAAATATCCATAGGGTTTAGCCAAGGTAAGGGCATTAATGAGATGGTTTAGCGCAACGGTCATTTTTCCAACGCGGTAAGAATATATCGTTCGCGTGAGCAAAATATCTATGCATGTGTCTATTTGCCCAGCTTGTTCTGCTAGTTGATAGAGTGAATTTAGCTTTTTCTCAATCTGTGCTTCATGGGATGGAAAACGGCCGTTTTTAGGCAATATGTTTATGTCAGTTTGAATTGCTTTAAGATGCGCAAAAAGTGTTGGGTACTCAATCTCTTTATTGAGGTGTGGATCAATTGTTTGACTAGCGGTTACAGCAATACTAATCCAGCCATTATCAGCTTGACGCCAATCCCGCCAATGATTTAACCGTGGAAGATAGTTTAGGTTTTCTAAAGCAGCTTGTCGTGTCTCTTTTAGCAACTGTTTAGCTTGAGCATGTTTACCTTGAACTGATAAGAGCTTGGCCAATGCAATTGCGTTGCTAATTAGAGGAGTCATGGCCTTCAATTGCTGACATGCTTTGATGCCCGCACGTAAATATTTTTCGGCCGTATCTAACGCATTCCATTCAAAACAAATTTTACCAATGCCCGCATAAATCGCCCCTAACAATGCTGTTGCTTGCCATTCCTTGGCTAGCTTGATGGCGTGGTGGTAAATTTCATGAGCTTCTTGCAACTCTCCTTTTAAGACATGTGTGGCGGCAAAGAGGTTGGTCACATGAAAGAAAAGGTATGGTTGTTCAGACTCTCTCAGCTGACGAAATATTCGGTTTAATATTTGAAGAGCCGCATCAGTTTTACCTAATCGGAAAGCATAAAGATCGGCCAGATTTACGCCTAAAAGTTGTGTTAACGGAGTTGAGGAATCATTAAGATGCGCGTGAGCTTGTTCCGCCGCTTTAAGCATCTGAGTAAGCTTGTTTTGTCGACGGGCAATCTCAGTTTGAATAACGTAAGCTGCTCCCAGCTGGTTCGTTTGAAGATGAGGCCAAATGTTGGAAAGGGCTTTTTGAGCTCCTTCAACCTTTCCTTGTAATGCTAACGCTAAACTATACCTTAAGGCCAAATTGGGTTCTTTTTTTATCCAATTACTTTTAAGTGACTGGACAGCTTGAACAAGGATACTGCTATTCCCTTGTCGCAAAAGAATATCAGCCTGTTCCGCAATGACCCCAATAGCAAAGGCTTCGTCTTGCGTTTTAAGCGCGTGTTGAATAGCTAATTCTGGAAACGGCCGTTTTCGATACCAGTCACTAGCCCGTTTGTGAAGTGTAGGAATCAGAGTTGGCTTGCTCGTTTGGAGGCGCTTTTGTAGAAATTCTGCAAACAAAGGATGGTACCGGTACCAAACCCCATGGGCATCGATGGGTGATAGAAAAAGATTGTTTTCGATAAGCGTCTCGAATAAAAGGTATTGCGAATCAATTGATTTATCGTCGTCAGAAGTGACAGCTTGGCACAATTCATTCGAGAGTTGGGTGAGGAAGCTCGTTTGTAACAAGAACTCTTGCTGACTATCTGGGAGTTGCTTCATAATCTCATCACTGAGATAGTCAAAAACTGTGCCTTGGCTTCCGATGAGTGCTGGCAGTACTTGATCAATTGGCTGCTGGGTTTGCTTCATCATATACGAGAATATTTGTAACCCTGCGGGCCAACCTTCTGTTTTTTGTTCGAGTTCAGTAAGCTGCTCAACTGTCAACTCTGTCCCGATTAATTTTTTGAGAAAAGCGGCCGTTTCTTCGGCAGTAAATCGCAAATCTCTAACGCTTAGTTCAGATAGTTGTCCTCGGGCTCGGTACCGGGCAAGCGGTAAAGGAGGATCAGTCCGTGTCGTCAACACAAAATGGAGTTGATGTGGTGCATGGTTAATCAAAAACTGCATCATGTTGTGGATATCGGCTAAGTTGATCAGATGGTAATCATCCAGTACGATGACGACTTTTTGTGTGAAGTGTGAACTTTCATTGATCAATTGGGTCAGGATGATTTCTGACGCAACAGCTTGGGAGGTGAGCAAGGATGCTTGGAAAGTTTGACCAAAGGTGGAAACGGCCGTTTGAATAGCAGCCACAAAGTAAGCTAAAAATCGGGGGCTGTCATTATCTGAATCATTAAGAGATAGCCAACAAAATTGGATGTTATTTTTATTAGCATGAACGTGATGTGCCCAAGCCGTAATGAGGGTTGTTTTGCCAAAACCGGCTGGGGCTGAAACAAGTGTTAAGCGCTGGTCTAATCCTTGATCGAGCTTATCAATTAAATAGGGGCGAGGGATTGTTCGGGCCCGTTGTGATGGAATAAATAGCTTTGTTTTTAAAATGGCTTGCTCCATTTAAGTGAAACGAAGGTCCTGTTTTGAATAAAATGACAGCTTCAAATTTCGTTTCCTCGAGGTTCCGACCCTTATTTCTAAGTAATTTTCAACAAATATTTTGAATACTCAAGGGTAAAATGAA
>JANQSK010000070.1 GCA_028284105.1 Anaerolineae bacterium | reverse complement strand
AAATCATTGGTTTATGCCAATGCAGGACACTCTCCGGTCATTTATTGCCCCAAAGTTGGGGAAACCCGCATGTTAGAAGCTGACGGAACGGCCGTTGGTGTCTTGCCCATGAACTTAGCAGAAAATCAAACAATTCCTTTTGCAGAAGGGGATTTATTAGTGGTGGCGACTGACGGTTTTGCAGAAGCCCGAAATCCTGACGGCACGCTTTTCGGCTACGACAGGTTATTAGAGCTTGTGGCCTCCGTTCGAGAAAAGTCTGCCCAAGAAATTCTAGACACACTTTACCAAACGATTGCGACCTTTGGCGCTGGTTCACTTCAGGACGACGACCAAACCATCATCGTGGTAAAAGGCAAATAGGGAGCATTATGAGTGATCAAAACAATGGCGGAATGCACGATACAACGATGCAGGCCATCCATCTCAAAGGACCCGCAAACGGTGATTTCCTTTGTATTGTGGGTGATTGTATTGAAAGCATCTTTCGGCGAATTGAAATTTTGAAGGGATCTGAAAACCTGATTTATAACGTCCAACTTGCCGTTCATGAAGCGTGCACCAACATTGTGGATCACGCCTATGCTGAAGAGCATTCAGGTGATATTCAACTGAGCTTTTCAGTGAAGACAGAGCCTCTCCAACTCATTGTCGATGTTGAAGACAAAGGCAACACTTTTGATCCCACTGTTATCACGGAGCCTGATTCTGAAAATCTTCAGGTTCGTGGTTATGGTCTTTATTTAATTCAAAAGTTGATGGATCAAACAGATTACACATCTCTAGACGGTACAAACCGCTGGCGATTAACAAAAAATTTAACCAATTTACAGTGAGCCAAGAACAACGATAATCTCGATTTTGTTCGCCACTCATTAGGGGAGTCCAAATGAATTTTCAAGTAGAAGACATTGTTTCAAAAGTTTCTGTCATTCAATTAAGTGAAAAAATTGATGCGATTAGTGCACCTCACCTCAAATCAAAGTTTGATGAAATGATTGGTGAAGGTTCTTATCGCTTTGTTCTTGATTTGAGAGAAGTTCCCTTTATGGACAGTGCCGGTTTAGCGGCATTAGTTTCTTTACTCAAAAGAGCTCGTTTGGAAGATGGGGATGTCAAATTGGTGGCACCGCAAAATGAATCCGCTATGCGTATTTTGAAACTGACCAAGTTCGATCGCGTGTTTGACATTGCAGACACCCCCGAAACGGCCGTTGCTCTTTTTTAGACTTAAAGCAAATCACTTGTAGCAGGGAGCACTCATGGAATTTGTAAAAACAAAATTGAAAGGTCTATTGGCTGGTGGCTTATTCGGTAGCGGTATGCTGCTTTTTATCAGCATGACCATCGTGAATGGGGGTAATTACCTGTTCAATCTCATCTTAGGGAGATGGCTTGGACCGGCTGATTTTTCAGACCTTAGTTTAATTGTCACCATCATGCTGATGATCACCTTTGTGACCGTCACCTTTCAACTGACATCAGCCAAATTTGCAGCGGTTGCAACCGCAGATGAAGACAAACAATATTTATCGAACGTCCGACACTGGCTCAATAAAATGGGCTGGGGCTTTGGGCTCTTGCTCGCTCTCATTTTGGGCGTCGGTGCACCATTTTGGCAATCCTTCTTTAACACCGCTTCGATATGGCCTTTCGTTATTTTAAGTATTGGGTTTCCTATCTACTTTGCCCAAGGGGTTGATCGCGGTATTTTGCAGGGCGACACGAGATTTGGACCGCTTGCCATCAGCTATCAAGCTGAGATGTGGGTGCGGCTTGTTTTTGCCCTCTTATTTGTTTGGATTGGTTGGTCAGTGAATGGTGCCGTTGGCGGCATTTCGCTTTCTTTTGCAGCCACATGGTTTGTGGCCAGAAAAGCCAAGGTGAATTTACCGAAACCTCGTCCGCTCTCAAGGAAACAGAAAAAAGCGATTGCCTTATTCGCTGGACCAGTGATTGTGGCTCATTTAAGTCAAATTTTGATTAACAATAGCGACATCATTATTGTAAAACGCTTTTTTGAGGCTGAAGAGGCAGGCTTATACGCAGCACTGGCATTAATCGGCCGTATTGTCTTTTTTGCTACTTGGTCAGTGGTCACGGTGCTTTTCCCCATCGTGGCGCAAAAACATCAAAAAGGGGAGCCTCATCGTCATTTATTGGCGATCTCATTAGGGTTGGTTGCAGCCGTTTCAGGAGCCATTCTAGCAATGTCTTATCTGTTCCCGGAAATGATCGTTGGCATTCTCTTTGGGCAAGCTTATCTCTCTATTGCCCCACTCCTTTGGCTTTATGCGCTAGCCACCTCGATTTATGCATTAGCCAATGTGATCATCACCTATCGCTTGTCGACAGGGCAAGGCATGGGGTCGTGGCTGGCTGTCGTTGGCGGCTTAACTCAGGTTATTGGTTTATGGCTCTTCCACAGCTCCCTTAGGCAAGTCGTTGTTGCCCAAATTTACATCATGTCATTCATGTTCTTGATCTTATTGGTTTGGGACATCGGCTTGGCTTTAAAAGAACGAAAATCAAAGAAAGATTCTGTATCGGAAAACTTATTAGTCGGCCAGTCTGGTGACTAAGCGGTTGCGGGTTTACCCAATCCACCTTGTGAGTGGATGAACCTGCAACAACAAATATCGAGTTGTATTGGAGATAAAAATGAATTTTCAAGTTGAAACAAATGATGATGTAACGATCTTGGTTTTATCGGGTCGTTTTGATGCCTATTCAGTGTCTGAAATCCGCACTTGGATCTCAGACCATAAAGATGTTAGCAAAGTGGTGGTGAATCTCGCCAGTGTCAACTTTGTCGACTCAACCGCCCTATCAACCTTAGTGCAAGGGATGAAGTGGACCCGTCAACGGGGTGGAGACCTCCATTTGGCAAGTCTTCAGCAACCTGTACACATCATTTTTGAACTCACGCGTTTGGATAAAGCGTTCAAAATCTTTGCAGATTTAGATGAAGCTGTTCAAGCTTTTTCGGTTGCACAGCCAGCATAACCTGAGTCAGAGTGGGAGCTTTTTGTGAACGGTTATTGCAAAGCAGACATTCATATTCATACCACATTCAGCGATGGTTTGAATGAACCTGAAGCAGTTGTCAATTATGTGGTCACCCAAACAGATTTGAACGTGATTGCCATTACGGATCACAACACGATTGACGGCGCGAATGTGGCATACAACTATTGGCAGAAACAACGTGACGCATTTAGCCACTTAGAAGTCATCAAAGGGATCGAAATCAGCACGGATGTGGGTCATATCATTGGGCTATTTCTTGAAGAAGATATTCCTGCTCGGATGAGCGCAGAAGACACTGTGGCGGCCATTCACGAGCAAGGTGGGCTGGCCATTGCAGCTCATCCCTTTACGCATCTGTTGCCCTTTACAGACTTTGAAGGTGTAGGACGACGTATTAGTCACCTGGATATTGACGGGGTAGAAGAAAGAAGTTCGATTCCAACAGAATTTTATGCCAATTGGATTACGGCCGTTTATAACCAACG
>JANQSK010000062.1 GCA_028284105.1 Anaerolineae bacterium | reverse complement strand
ATTACCATTGAGTTGTTTAAATCACAGCTGCTTCAAGGCATTTTCAATAGTGATGTTGTGCCACAATATGAGTTAAGCGACGAAGAGTGGGATAATGTCAAAAAGATTCAGCAAGAGCGATATCAAAGTTGGGATTGGAATGTCGGCCGCTCTCCAAATTTCAAATTTAAAAACAGCATGCAGCTTTCTTATGGCAAAATTGATGCCCACGTGGATGTCGAGAAGGGAATAATCAAGGCCGTAAAGCTTGTTGGTAACTTTTTTGGCTTTGATCCAGCTGAGCAGTTGGAACAAAAATTAGTTGAATGTCGATTTGATCGAGAGTCTCTTGTGCATCTACTAAGTGAGATTGATTTATCCCAATATATTGTGGGATTTTCGAAAGAACAATTAACGGCCTTACTTTTAGGGGAGACGTTTGATGGCTAAATCATCTAATAAAACAGTCGGCATGAAGCTGCTTGAAGGTAAAAAAATTGCCTATGAGGTGTTTACTTATGATGCGAATCAAAAAGATGCTGTTCGTGTGGCCGAGGCTGTTGGGCATCCGCCTGAGCAGGTCTTTAAAACGTTAGTGGTGCAACCTCCTGACAGTTCTCCAAAATCAAAGTGGATCTTGGCCATCATTCCAGCAAACCATCAGCTCAATCTTAAAAAGCTGGCTAAAGCGGTTGGCGCAAAAAAGCTTAAGATGGCAACTCATAAAGAAGCTGAACAGCGTACAGGTCTGCAGGTTGGTGGGATATCAGCCATCGGCGTGATGAACAAAGGGTTTGCCATCTATTTAGAAGAATCTGTTGTGTCGTTTTCTCACCTTGTGATTAGTGCTGGCCAGCGTGGTCTGCAGGTGAAGGTGGGGGTTAATGATTTTGTGAAATTAACGCGGGCGAAGCTGGTTCAAATTTCAGATAAAAGTGATTGAACGGTCTTAATCACATCTGGGAAGTCAAAGGGTTTGGGTAGAAATTTGGCATTGATGGCTTCTAGCTCAGCGGACGATGGGCTAGGCCATGCGCTGACAAGCACAAACGGCCGTTTTTCGCCCCGCTTTCTTAACTCTTTTGCTAACTCAACCCCAGTCATTTTGGGGAGCCGAATATCAAAAAAGAACAGATCAATATGATTAAACGTCTCATCCGTTGCTGTTTCGAGTAACTCTTCTGCACTTGCATAGACGGGGTGAACTTCAATGCCAAAAAGGCTAAGCCCACTCACTAAGAGTTGGGCAATACTGGGTTCATCTTCAACATAAACGATGCGGGCAGTTGGGTCGGTTAGCATACTCATCCTTAGATTTTATCTACTTTGCAATAAAGGCTCAATGACATTCACCGTTACTCATCAACCTCATTGGCCGCAAATGTAAAAAACATTCGATATGGCTGGATAAACGCCTCTAGTGGAACGAGCACCGCCTCTGTCACGCCATCTTCAAATGAGGCTGCCGTTTGAATATGTTGGGTCAGCGAGCCAATTCTGCGCGTAAAGGCTAAAGAGGCTGAAACGGATTGACCGGGGGTGAGATCTCCCGCCCAAAGGAAGCGCTCTTCATCAAATTGTGGCGTGCCGAATGGGGCATCAAGCGTGTCAGTTAATGGATTGATATGGTCTGGCAAATAGACAACGGCCGTTACACCTTCTGTGGCCGCGAACCCTGTATTAGTGATCCAAAGCGTAAACGTAATACGATCGGGCACAATGGGCCGATTCATATCAAGCATAACCGAGGAGGTGTGTAAATCAGGGGGAGATAACCAGGTTGTGGCATAGGAATCAAAAGAAACCTGATGTCGCTCATAGCTAAATGTGGCGTGATTTTCAACGGCCGTTCCGGTCAATAATCCCGCATCAGGCGTCGCTTGATAGGTGATCAGCTTCGTTTCCCCTGATTCGAGTTCTCCATGCCATGAAATGGTGCGACTGCCCGCGTCATAGGCTGCCCCACCAGAAAGAGAACCAGCATCTAAGGTGAGTCCCGGCGTGATGATATTGGTGACCGTGACTAAATTTGTAGGTGCAATCGAGGCGTTCTGAACAGTTATTGTGTAAGTTCGGGCCTGTCCAGGTTGTGCCGCCCGATTATCCACGGTGATTGACGAACCACCGAGGTCGCTAATCCATCCTACCATCTGATTGAGCACTTCTTGATGCGTTTCTGGCGGCAGTTTTTCCATAGGGATGCTCATTAGAACGGCGCGGTGCGTTTCCCCTTGGTGCCCAATCGCGGCTGGTAATCCGGCATTGTGCCAAAATAGAATGTCACTTTCATCACTCGGAACAAGCCCATCGCTAAAATTAAGATAGTTGCCATAGTCGAGCTCAAGCGGCCCACCTAAGCGCGCACTATACCCTGGCACGCCACCCCCAAATAGGGCAGTTGGTGACACGCTTTCATGATAGCTGATGGCACCAAAATACTCCTGAGCAAGTGGTGTTTGATGATGATAAAACATGAAATCTTGGCTGGTTAAAAAGAGACGTCCGCCAGCATCAAGATACCCTTGAATGGTTTCTCGTTCCTGCGGAGTGATAGGCTGGAACCAATCGTAGGCGGTATACCAAATGACAAAGTCGTATTCGAGCAGGAGCTCAAGTGGGGGAGAGAAGTTTTTGATGCTTCTGGTGGTTTCCCAAACATCGGGTGGTAAATTGTTACTGATGAGGAGCTTCTGGTAAAGGATTTCTTGATCGTACCAGCGGTCATCGTCAACGAGAAGAATGTTGCCCGGTACTTTGTGATCTAACTCAAGAGATTGCTCACCGGCAGGGTTAAGGCTTGAAACGGCCGTTACCTTCATTTCGTGGCGTTCATTTTTAGGTGCCTCATCAGGCACTGTTACAGAGACAATCGTTTGGGCTGATTCACACGGACCCAACGTCATGGTAGGCGTCATCACAGAGGTTTCCCATGAAGCACCTTCTAAGTTGATCGATATTGTATCGGTGTAAACTTCACTGACATTTTGAATCGTCATCGTGTAGGAATAGTTTTGACCCGGTACAGCAAAATCAAATTGGTCTTCGGATAGCCAACGAAGACCAACAATATCATCGGGCTCTTCCATGTAATTAAAAAGCGTTTCGATGACATAGGCACGGGTAAAGGAAAAAGAGACCCCTTCAAGCCCAAACCCTAAAAAGACAAGCTCATAATCTTCACATTGCCCAACCCCTATAGCAGCGGGATCTCCATCTGCATAGTAAAAAAGTGGTTCAGCAAAGGTGCCTTCTCGTCCACGAATACCGTCAATCGCAAACTGATTTCGGGCGCTTCCTTCACCATTAACACCTAGCGAAAAGCCTGCAAGAGGCGTGCCAGATGCCCCCGCGATGGGCTGCGTGATTACACGCTGACCTAAAAAGTCCGCTTTTAAATATTGCTGATACCAAGGCACGGCAAAGAGGGAGCTGTCAAATGTGGCGATATTTTGGCCAGAAATGATGAAATTGCCGCCATTTTCTAGAAAGCCGGTAATCGCGCCAGATGCCCCAATTGTTCCTGGAGAGTAAATAGGATCAGACCAAATTACCGTATCGTATTGGGATAGATAGTCTGCTGAGGGAATATCATTGAACGGATCTCGTATTTGATAAACATCCGCAGGGTGATTGAGATCATCCAATACCGTTTGATAATAGGAAATTTTGCTGTCGTAATGCCATTGTCCACTGTCAATTAAGAGCACCGTTGTTTTTGAATCCATCTCTAAATCGAGATGCTGACTTTCCGTTGATTGAATGATGACCGTTTGGCGTTGAATTTCATAGCCAAGCAGGGCGTATGCAAGTTTAAACTGCCCGTAAGGCAGCGATAACTGATAGTTCCCATTGGCATCTGTAGTAGCGAGTGGCCTATCAACACCTTCAATGGTGATTGCTACGTTTTCGAGCGGGGTATTATCTTCGCTAGCAACGATCTGACCGTGTATTAATGCGGCAGGGCGCTTGGTAAGGGTCACATTTTGTGTTGTCGTTTGATTGAGATTGACTGAAATGCCGCTAATTTCGATGGTGTTATATCCAAATTGCTCCACAGTGATTGTGTAGGTGCCAGCCTGCAAAAAGGCTTCAAAATGTCCGTTGGCATCGGTTTCATGTTGTAGTGCATATCGTGAGGCCGTTTCGATTGAAAACTTAATGTGAGCCATTGACCCATGTCCATCTGTGATTTGCCCTTGAAGGGTACCGCCCGGTGCCACTTGGGACACTAAATTGTAGGCATCTAGCCGTCCCCATCCGCTCGTTGGATTGGGGTGTGTCGTGGTGATTGGAACGGCCGTTTCTGTTAGTGCTACAAAAAGGTCTTCGCGAGATACATTTGGATTTTGTGAAAGATAAAGGGCAACTGCTCCTGAGACTTGTGGGGTAGCCATCGATGTGCCAGAAGTGACGGCATATAGATTAAAAAGAAAAGTAGAAAACACGGTTGTACCCGGTGCTACAAGATGAGGTTGATTAGGATCACCAAAGGGAGAAGGGCCACGAGATGAAAACCAAGCGACATGGTTTTCTTGATCGTGTGCTCCTACTGCAAACGTTGTAGTGAAGAAGCCCGGCGCTCCAATTGACTCTGGGTCAGGCCCTAAATTGCCAGTTGCAAATATTGGAAT
>JANQSK010000059.1 GCA_028284105.1 Anaerolineae bacterium | reverse complement strand
CCTAGGGTTTTGGACATTTTACGGCCGTTTTCGTCGCGCACGAGCCCATGTAAATAAACGGTATGGAATGGAATGTCATTGGTGTAGAGTAAACCCTGCATCACCATCCGAGCCACCCAGAAAAAGAGGATGTCATAACCCGTTTCCATCACGTCAGTAGGGTAAAAGCGCTCAAGGTCAGGCGTTTGTTCGGGCCAACCTAATGTAGAGAAAGGCCATAGTCCTGAGCTAAACCACGTGTCCAGCACATCAGGGTCTTGCTCTAATGTCACCCCATCACCGTATCGTTCTCTTGCCTCTTCGTACGCTTCTTCTTCGTTACGCGCTACGATAACCTTCGTTTCGTCTCCATTGACGTACCAAGCCGGAATACGGTGTCCCCACCACAGTTGGCGGCTAATACACCACGGCCGTATATTTTCTAACCAGTTGTCCCAAACCTTTACAAAGCGTTCAGGCACAATCTTGATACGCCCACGATGGACAGCATCGAGCCCCATTTGGGCAGCTGGTTCCATATTGACAAACCATTGACGGCTCACTAAAGGTTCGATGACTTCACCACCGCGTTGGCTGCGTGGCACCGTGTGGGTATGGGTCTTTGCTTCAATTACCAATCCATCCGCTTCCATATCCGCCCACAGCTTTTCACGGCAATCGAAACGATCCATCCCTGCATATGCACCCGCATTGTCGTTCATGGTGGCATCTTTATTCATCACGTTGACAATCTCAAGACTGTGGCGCTGTCCAATTTCAAAGTCATTGGGGTCATGCCCAGGAGTCACTTTCAATGCCCCTGACCCAAAGCTCATATCGACGTATTCATCAGCAATAATCGGGATTTCACGACCGATCGCTGGCACAACGCACATCTTGCCAATCAAATCTTGATAGCGTTCGTCATCAGGATGCACAGCAACGGCCGTATCCCCTAAAATTGTTTCAGGGCGTGTTGTGGCAACAGGAATATGTCCGCCCCCTTTGACGGGGTATTTAAAGTGATACAGCTTGCCTTCTTCTTCAACGTACTCAACTTCGAGGTCAGAAACGGCCGTTTGTAAGCCGGGAGACCAGTTCACCAAATATTCTGCTTGATAAATCAAACCCATGCGATGCAAGCGAATAAAGGCTTCTTTTACGGCCTCAGACAGACCATCGTCCAGCGTAAATCGCTCACGCTCCCAATCACAGGAAGCCCCCAAACGACGAAGCTGATTCACAATTCGCCCACCAAACTCATCTTTCCAGGCCCATGTTCGACGCAAAAACTCGTCACGCCCTACCTCTTCGCGGGAAGTCCCTTCAGACCGCAGCAAGCGCTCCACTTGAAGCTGCGTCGCAATCCCAGCGTGGTCGGTGCCAGGTACCCATAAAGCGGCATACCCTTGCATCCTAGCCCGACGAATCATCAAATCTTCAAGCGCCACAAACATGGCATGTCCCATATGCAATTGCCCAGTAACATTTGGCGGGGGGATGGATATGGTAAACGGTTTTGCATCGTCTGGACGTGCTTCTGGTTTAAACCAGCCGTTTTCTTCCCACCATTGATATAGGCGTTTTTCGGTGCTATTAAAATCATATGCCTTGGGCATTTCAGTCATTTAGAAACCTCGTTCCAATTTACGATTGTCGATTTAAGATTTACGATTGCGAAGTGTTCTTATTGAAGCGACAGTCATTGCTAATATTTCATTCATTTCAGCAACTAAACTTACAAGTTTTTGTTCAGATAGTAAGTTTGCTTCAACAATCAACTCCATCCAATAAAGAGTTTCATCAGCCTCTTCTTCAACAATCTTCAGTTTATTGATCATGTCAGCAGTAGATTTGGCTCGGCAAGCAGCTCGATAATTAGCTCCTACAGAGGTCGCAGAACGAACAATTTGGCGTCCGATGACTTGGCCTGATTGTGTTTTAGGTAGTGACTCAGACATTGTTAATATCCGAACAGCTACCTTTTTTGTCCGTTCTTTAAATTGTTGTTCATCCATCTACTGATTATGTGTTCCGAAGTTTCAAAATTGAAAAACATGTTAGCAAAAGCTTCGGAACCTCGAGGAAACGAAGTTTATAGCCGTTGTTTTATTCAAAGCAGGAACTACGTTTCACTTAACAATCCTAAATTTTCAAATATCAATCCATCAGGAATGGGTATATTAATCGAAAATCCGATTTGTTCAATCGTAAATCGTAAATTGTAAATCGTAAATGGATTTATTTACTTTGAATAAGATGACGCGGTAACGTAATGGGTCGTCTTACTCGATTAAGGACAAGATTTGAAATAGTGCTTTGGTGTGCAGGCAATGCGCTTAGTTTCTCATATAAAAATTTGCGGAGATGATCAGTATCAACAAACCAGCAGCGAACAATACAATCGTACTCACCAGTAATGTTGGTAATTTCAACAACTTCTTCCATTTCCAAAAGCTGGAGCACAAATTGATCATAATCTTGTTGTTGGTCTACTTCAACGTGGATCATGCATTGGATACTAAATCCCAGCACAGCCGGGTCGACAATGACGCGGTATCCCTTGATAACTCCCATCTCTTCCATTCGCATGACGTGGTCGCGAACACGTGTATGTCCCACCCCTAATTGCCTTGCGATTTCTGAATGAGCCGCTCGCCCATCTTTTTGCAGCATTGATAAAATTTTCAAATCGAGATCATCAAGATTAACCATAAATCATTTCCTAAAATGGATGGCGGATTCTGCCATTGACTAAATATAAATGTTATCGCACAATTCGGACATATTATGCAATTTTTTGGTTAATTTCACAACTTAGCCCAAATTATTTTGAAAATCACAGCACATCTGGAGGCTCATTATGGACAAATTTGAAATAGGTGCAAAGGCAAAATCATGGATTGAACGGGATGAACGGCTCATGTCGTCCTCCTACACTCGTGAGTATCCGCTTGTAGTAGATAAAGCCGAAGGTAGCTTGCTATGGGACGTAGACGGCCGACGCT
>JANQSK010000055.1 GCA_028284105.1 Anaerolineae bacterium | reverse complement strand
ATTACCCAAATTCAAATGCCAGATGGTTCACTGGTTCCGGTTGATCATGCCCAAGCTGGGCTTCCCTTCACCTTTCCCTATTGTGATCCAGTTAACTTTATTCGCTTTCTCAACGGGATTTGCCCTGAAGCCGTTTGCCTAACGTCAGGTGTCGTGGTGACTGAGCCCAACGAAACAGTCACAAATAGCAATAACCCTGGCGAACTTGTCGTGGTTGATCTGGTTGATTTTGCAAATTCAGAACAGCTTGATCAATTCCTGCCCCCACAAACACCCCCCGAGTCTCTCACAGAAGCTGCCGAAGGGGCCCCAACGGATTCGGCCGCAACAACGGGTGAATCAGACGACACGGCCGTTTCTATCGAAGCAGCTGGTGGAGATGCTAACAGCGAAACAGATACTGCTGGAGAGTCTTCAGCGGCTGCATCACCTAGTGAAACAGGTACAGGTGATGCAGCTACGGGTGAAGGGGCTGTCGGGGACGGCGAATCTGGCCAAGGAGCAGCGAGTGATGCAGCATCTGGGGACGGAACAGCTGGTGATGGCACAGGTACTCAAGGTGTCGGCGGTGATGGGACGGCAGAGAATGGGCTATCTGAGGCTGCCGAGGATGGTCAAAGTGGCGAGAATGGCAATAAAGAAGGTGCTGGTTTAGGCTCTGAAGCAACAAACGATGGCGCTCCCTCAAGTGCAGAAGGCGCTCAGGATACTGGTGTAGAATCTCAACAAAGTCGTTTGCCACTTTGGGCAATTATTTTGCTTGTGTTTTTGTTTATTGTGATTGTGGGATTAACGGCCGTTTATATTCAACGGTCTCGTCGCCCAGCCCCGCTACGACCTGAAACCCAAAAGAAAGTTGAAGAGAATGTCCAAACGGGACGCAAACTCCTGTCAAAAGGAGAGTATCGGGAGGCCATTCACAAGCTGTTTAATGCAACACTACAAATTTTAGAGGATCGCGGTCTAATTCGGCTTGAATCTTTTCGAACTAACTATGAAATTTTAGGGGCTGCCAGTACGGCTCCCCTGTTAATCTCCCATCTTTCACCAGTCATTGATGCGTATGACCGGGTCTGGTATGGCTCCGAGCCATTGGAAACGGATGAATTTGAAACCCTTGTTGATCAACTCGAAGGATTGAAAACGCTCCAGCGTCAATAAAAACGGATCATGCGCGAACGATTTATCAAAGAAACGGCCGCTTTAATTTTGCTCATTGTTTTGATTGGGCTATTTGCGTTTTTACAGTTCTCAAGCGGGGCGTTTGGTTCCCAACCGGGTGATATCAACAGCAGTGGCGACCAAGGCACCCAGTTGTTATTCAGTTGGATGGTGCAAAATGGATACAACGTTCAAGTCGCTGAGTCGGAGTTGGTTTTAGACAATACGGCCGTGTTATTTATGATGGCTCCGACAGAGCCTCTCGATTTTTTGGAAGTTGAGCGACTCAATCAGTGGGTATTTAATGGGGGCACCCTCATTTTGGTGCAAGAGCGAGGACAAGCTCAACGGTTACTCAATCGCTTCGATATCAGTTCTCGTCAGCTTTTGTTTTCTCAGCAGACAGCTCCATTTAATGTGCCGACGCTGAACTGGCCTTTTGTCGGAGAACCGGAGCTTCGTTCACGGGCTGCTTATCGCGTGCCGTGTGGTGAGGTGGCGGTCCATTTGGGAAATTGTGATGAAGCCCATTTGGCCGTGTTTAGTTGGAACGCGGGGCAAATTGTGTTGCTTTCCTCACTTTATCCTGTAACAAACATTGGGGTCCAAAATCCAGCAAATGCCCGCCTGGTTCAAAACTTGATTCGTTTGGTGACCACACCGGGTGAGACCATTCTGGTTGATCAAACCCATCAGGGGAATGGCTTGTTAAGCTGGTGGCGATCGCGCAGTGGTTTGGCCTTGTTATTAACGGCCGTTCTGCTACTAGCTTACTTGCTATGGCAAAATCAGCCGCTCAACGCACCCGTTGGACGTTCAGCCATCATTCAAGATGAGCCAGAGGCGTTACAGACGACCTCGGCATTTATCAATCATCTAGCCCGTGCCCAAAAAGAGCTTGATCCCGATCGGAACGTTCGTGACCATTTTTGGAAACAGCTCAAACGTAAATTTGCAAACCGACATGGATTTGATCCATTGTTAGATGATGAAACATTTTTTAATCGACTGCGCAAAGTCGAAGATGAAGAAACAATTGGCCGCCTAATCTACATCATGACGTCAATGGCGAAACCCCAAATTGTTGATTTGGAAATGATGCACTGGATGTCTGTTACACTTGATGAGATGAGTTTAGAGCAACGTGCTATGTGATTTACCTAATTAACTTGTTTTGAATAAACGGCCGTAATCATTAATCAAAGAATTTATATATCGCGCAAAATAAAGCGCACATCATGCATGACAGATCATATGAAAAGTATTCAAAAATTAACCCAAGCATTAGAAAGTGAAGCCGGCAAAGTAATCGTCGGGCAAGAGCGGGTGCTGCTCGACCTGTTTATTGCCTTGTTGGCTGGCGGCCATGTCCTGCTCGAGGGTGTTCCCGGCACAGCGAAGACCCTTATGGCGAAGACCTTAGCCCACATGGTGCAAGTTTCACTCAACCGTATTCAATTTACCCCAGACCTGATGCCATCAGATGTGGTTGGAACCAACGTGTTTAACGTGGCCTCCAGTGAATTTTTGTTGCGGAAAGGCCCCATCTTTGCAGGAATTGTGCTTGCCGATGAGATTAATCGTGCACCAGCAAAAACCCAAGCCGCATTGCTTGAAGCGATGGAAGAGCGACATGTGACGATTGATGGGACGCAGTATGATTTACCAGAACCATTTATGGTCATTGCAACCCAAAACCCGATGGAATACGAAGGAACCTATGCATTGCCTGAAGCACAGCTTGATCGCTTTTTCTTCAAAATAATAGTTGATTATCCCGAGCCAAGCGCAGAAACAGAAATGCTATCTCGCTTTAATGAAGGGTTTGAACCCCATCAACTCACCTCCTCCGGCTTGCGTCGGCTCATCAATCCAGAACAGCTTCAAGTGGTCCAGCAGCATATTCAAACGGTGAAGGTTGAAGAAGGGATATTGAATTACATCACCACGATTAGTAATACGACGCGCTCTTCTACCGATTTGTATTTGGGTGGGAGTCCGAGAGCGTCAGTTTGTCTTCTGAAATCAGCCAAGGTGCATGCGGCGTTAAACGGCCGTTCGTTTGTGAATCCTGATGATATCAAAGCGATGGTGCCACCGGTCTATCGGCATCGCATCATTCTCAAACCAGAAGCTTCATTGGAAGGGCTAAAC
>JANQSK010000048.1 GCA_028284105.1 Anaerolineae bacterium | reverse complement strand
TTATGGAAATCAATCTCTGAAAATCAATCAAGAAGTGGGGAATAAAAAAAGAGAGGAGAAAATTTCCCTGCTTTTATCAGAAAGCAAGAATTTTTTGTTGCAAGGGCAGTAATGAAATAAAAAAAGACCGTGCAAACACACGGTCTTTTTAATATACATCAGCATCTATAGTTTAGTTTATCCACCACAGTGACTACTTTCTCCACTGCACATGAGGCCAATATCGATGATAGGTTTGAGATTGATGACCAATTGCGCCAATAAAACAACACCAGATAATTTCAAATACGTTAAGCTAACCATTTTTTAACTCCTAATACAGTCAATAAATTTGATAAATAAAATTGATTGCGATTAGGGCTTTTCGGATCCGGTGTGCCTGTAATCACTCGATGTCTACACAATATCAAGCTACCGTCAGCAAACCGTCAGGTTGGTCTTGGTTACCGTCAGCACTTGTAATTAGGTAATCGAGAGAGCCGGCGATTGGGTACTTTATTAGGCTTTAGATTTCCTATTGAAATTATTGACATAGCCTCTCGTCCAATAAGAAAAATCGTGACATAATCAAGGAATGGAACGGGCACGCCTCCCGTTAAGGCTTTCCTTTTTAGGCCGCTTTCGGGTTGAAGTTGAAGAAAATAAAGAGATTCACTTTCGGTCAATCAATACCCAAGGGTTGTTGGCTTTTTTAGCGTTACAAGCAGAACGGCCGTTTACCCGTGACACGCTTGCCGCCACCTTCTGGCCTGATTCCCCAAACAGCGTCGCCAAAAAGAATCTCCGCCAAACAATTTACCAACTTCGTCAATCAATTGGAGAAGCTGATTCACAAGAACGGCCGTATCTCCTCGCTACCCGGCAAACGGTGCAATTTAATATTGATGCCAGCTATACGCTAGACGTAAACAGCTTTTTGTCTGCTGTAGAGCGGGGTGAATTGGAAACGGCCGTAAATCATTACCAGGGCGAGTTGCTCCACGGACTCAATTTTGAAAGCAGTGAATTTGAGGGTTGGCTTAGGCAACAGCGTGAACATTTCCACCAGTTAGCCCTTGAAACGATGAGCGATCTGACCGAACGACAACTTGTGTTTGAATCATTTCATGATGCTCAAACAATGGCCCGAAAACAGCTTTCGATTGAGCCTTGGCGAGAGGTTGCTCACCAGCAGCTCATGCGAGCAATGGCACTTTCAGGGAATAGAGAAGGAGCCATTGCACAATTTGATCAGTGCCAAGAAGAGCTTGAACGTGCATTAGGTGTCTCCCCCGTGCAGGACACGTTTGACCTCGTCCTACAAATTGAAAAAGGCGGTTTATCTCCCAGCAAACCCAAACATGACGGAAGTGATTTCATCATCGGCGAAAAAATTGGGGAAGGCGCTATGGGCATTATCTATCGCGGCAAAATGGTCGAAAGCGGGAAAGATGTGGCCATTAAAATGTTAGATCCCAGTCGAATAAAGGGAAATCCAGAAGCACTGGCTCGTTTTCAAAGAGAAGGTGAGGCTCTCAAAAAATTAGACCACCCCAATATTGTTAAATTTCTCCAAATGGTAGAAAAAGAGGGCAAGCATTACCTTGTGATGGAGTATATTGAAGGTGGTGATCTCAAAAGTTTAATTTCTACTCAATCCCCACTCCCTCTTCCCCAAATCATCTCCATTGGTCTTGGTATTTCAGATGCACTTACACGCTCCCATCGGCTTTCAATACTCCATCGCGATATTAAACCAGGAAATATTTTGCTCAATCAGGAGGGCATCCCCTATTTAGCAGACTTTGGCATTGCACGCTTAGGTCGGGAGCAACGACTTACCCAACATGGGGCTGTCATGGGAACCTATGCCTACATGAGCCCTGAGCAGTTTACCGATGGTGAAATAGACCAACGCAGTGATATTTGGTCATTAGGAATATTACTCGTTGAGATGCTTATCGGTCATAATCCATTCGCACACCCCACCCTCCCTGCCACCATATCCGCCATCATGAATACTCACCCGCCAGATTTAACTGGCTATCGATCAGATATCCCACTTGGGTTATTTGTGCTGCTAGAAAAAATGCTGGCAAAAGACCCCAATCAACGCATCAATTCCGCAAGGCAAGTAGGCGCAGAGCTTGAAGCACTTTTACAAACGATTGATATGGGTGACTATGAAATGCTCCCCCCACACTATCAATCTTCATCTTCATCAATACCACAAGGGGAATTGGAACCAACCACCGTTATTCAAGGTCACGTTCCACAACAAGCACCAGCTGTTCCAAGCCATTTTGTTGGACGGGAAGAGATGATTGAAACGGTTTCCGCAGCATTAATTGAGAACACGGCCGTTTCTCTCGTTGGTATGGGTGGCATTGGTAAAACAACTTTAGCCACCGCTATTGCTCATCACCAACTTGAAAAGTTTCCAGACGGCATCCTGTGGGCCAATGTTCACAATAGCAGTACCGAATCGATTTTAGAACTATGGGCACGCGCATATGGGTATGATTTTAGCGGATTAACAGATGTGGATAGCTTGAAAACGGCCGTTCAAGGTGTGCTTGCTGATAAAAAAGCCTTACTCATTCTCGACAATGTAGATGAATCATCGCAAGCTCGGCCGCTCATGATGGGGGGGACTGAATGTGCATTATTAATAACTACTCGAAACTTAGATGTTGCATCATCACTTAACAGTCAACCATTCAAGCTCCAAGAGCTTTTATCGGTGCAAAGCCAACAGCTTCTTATCAAAATATTGGGCGAGGAGCGGGTGAATCAATCTGCTGAAGAAATTGAAGCCAGTCATCAAATCGGTATGCTTCTCAATCACCTGCCACTTGCTATTGAGATTGCCGCACAACGATTAAAGTCTAGATCCCGCATGAAGCTCGTTGATATGGTGCGGCGATTGCAATTAGCACAAAGACGTGTGGGTTTAGAAATCAGTGACCAAGCTGTTCGGGCATCGTTCCTCATTAGCTGGTATGCATTAGACAGTGGTTTACAGAATATTTTTTCAACAATAGGGCTGTTTGAAGGACGGCCGTTTACGATTGAAATGCTCGCCAATATCCTTAAACAAGATTACTTTGATGTTGAGGATGCTGTATATTCGCTTTCTGCCCTCTCTTTGGTTAACGAACATGAAGAAGATCGCTATCGTCAGCATTTACTTTTAGCAGATTTTGCAAATGAAATGATGGCCGATCGGGAAACGACCGTTTCCAATTACATTTCATCCTACCTCGCCTACTCACAAGATTTTCAGAAGCAGTTTGAGCAGCTTGACCCAGAATGGGAAAACATCAATGCTGCTATTCAGCGAGCTTACGACTCTGAGCAATGGGAATCGGTCATTGATTTTACGGATGCATTAGCTGAAAGTTGGATGCAATACGGCCGTTATCAAGACGCTACTGATGCATATAAATTAGCAGAAAGAAGTGCAGAAACTATAAATTCTAAAAAAGATTTGGCAAATATTTTACTTCAATGGGCAGAAATTGAACTAGAACAAAACAGATATAGTGGATGTGAAGCACATTTAGATAAAGCATTAACTATTTTTTACCAGGATGAAAATATTGAAGGAATTACAAAAGCTAATTATGTTCAAAGTGTAATTTTGTTTGAACGTGGTCTTTATTCTCAAGCAAAAGAACATTTAAATAATATCCTACGAAATCACAATGAAGTTCAAGATTATGAAAATAAGGCAAAAAGCAAAACAATCCTAGGTTGGATTCATTATGAATTAGACGAAGATTTATCGACTGCTGAAACATTAGCTCAGGAAGCCTTGTATCTCTTTACAGAGATAGATAGTTCAATTGGAATTATTACTGCTTTGCGTCTCCAAACCGATATAGCTATTCGAAAAGGTCAATTGGAAGTAGCAGAGGCATTAACAAAAAAAGCGCTCATCTACTGCCAAAAAATCAACAATTTACAAGAAGCTGGATCGATAAAATATCAACAAGTGATTATTTTTAGTATGCAATCTAAATATAAAGAGGCTGAAAAGTTTGCTAATGGCGCGCTAACGCTCTTTAAGCAGTTAGGCAATCGTCGTTTTGAGGCCATGACATTGCACGAATTAAGTATCAACTATTTTGAATTGAGTGACTTTGATCAGGCAAAACAACTAACCGAACAAACCCTCTTAATTTATCGGGAGTTACAAGACAGATTAAATTATGGTTATGCTTTACGTCAATTTGGAGATATCTTAATCAAACAAGGTGAACAAGAAAAAGGAATAATCGCTTGGAAAGAAGCTGAGCAATTAGCTATTCATATTGGCCATAAAAATTTATTACAGCAAATAAAAAAAAGATTATACTCACCATAATTCCTCTATCTGACACCGAAAAGAGAAAATTTATGAAGAATTTGGTTCTCTCCCTGAGGACCCGCCTGTAGGCCCATCGTCTGACCAGGCATCATTCGTCAACCATGATCTTAATCCACCATCACGAACAAAAGAAACATCAAACCCTTCAACGCGTCTAGACGACCATTCTTCTTTTCGGGCTTCAAACTGTTCTTTAAACCACTCTAAATCATTTGCATGAACCTCAGTTTTATGATGATAGGATTCAAGGAAAACTTTAGCACAAGTGAGGTTGTATAAATTGTACAGCGTAATATCTAGCGATTCTCCAACAGGTTTTGAGAATTGGTTCATAAATGCAGGATCTGGCTGATAAACTTGCATATTTGAATTCAATAAAAGTTCAATAATCTTCTCAAGAGTTGGTGAAATAAAAGCGAGTAATTTATCAATTGCCTCCTGTGAAAATTTGAATGATTCGAGGCTAATGGGAGAAACGCGGTCATTTTCCAACCAATTTTGCCATCTCTCGTCTAATTTATTTGACATTTCCTTGATATTCCACCCTTCCTTTACCCACCCTTCATCATTATTTTCTAATAGTTGTTTCGCAATTAAACGGAGGATTTGTGCAAAGATAAACGGCCGTAACAAAGATGGTGGATGCGCATGTCCATGATGCGTTTGTGAATGCAGTTCAAGCAATGAAACCTTTTTTAAAGAAGACACATTTTCAGCAACATCTATTTTTCCTATTTCATCCAAAAATAATGAGGTCGGATTTATTTCATTTGATAAATTTTCCTGCTCTAATAATTCCTGAAAACCGACTGCTGCAATAGGCCCCTCTACCATGCAACTATAAACGTCACAAAATAATTCAACGACCCATTCCTGATAAATACCCGTCTCTTGACTAAGCAAATTTTCAAAGGTTTGTGATGACTCCTCACTATTTGGACACCCATAACGATATACAAAGTGACCAACTTCATGGGCTAAGGTCAGGTAAGCAGTGGAAACCGTTACGCCAATCACGTTTTGTTCACCCGGCTGAGGTTTTTCAAAATTACAAAACGCAGTTATTGGAAATCCTATCATCAAATCATTAAGATATGGCACTGTCCGAATGCTCACTGCATCAGTTGGATAAGATAGAATCGCAAACTCGTCAATATTTCGTTTGAGAAACTTTGCAGTCATGGCTGGTAGCAACGCACGTCGCGCTAATACCTCGGCCATTGTATGAGCCAATTGTCGGCTCAATTGATTCATCCCATTTTGCTTAGTTTCACGAAGATACAGCGTTTGTTGAAGAGATAATACGTCTATCGAAATTTGCTTGAGCAAAAACCCTATCACAAAATCTTTAGGATCATCAAGATTTGGCGATGGCATCAAAAATGTAGAAAAATCCTCATGGAGTTGGGCAAGGCTCTCCATATTTTTTGGCTCAATATCAAAATAGGAAAATAAATAATATTCAATGACGGCGTTTGCAAAAACTGACAGAGCTGAAACTGCCCTTTCATGATGCTTTGCAGCTCTAATATGATGTTCAGCATTTATAATCTGGATCAAGGCCATCATCTCTTCTATTTGCTCAGCTTGGGGAGGAACGGCCGTTTCTGGAATATAGTTACTTCCCTCTACCTTTAAGCACGAATAACAACCAGCAATTAACGTTTGAATTTTTCCGTCATCGATCAGTGGTTCATATAAACTCTGAATACTTGATGTTTTCTGATCGGCTAAATGGTCAATAGCGGATTGCAGAGTTTGCCATTGCTTTTGCCAACGATATTGATTTATTAAATTTTGAAGCTCGGTTCTTTTATTTTCGTTCATGCTTTTTCTCATCCTACTTGTATCAAAACTCAAGAAAATATTTCAAAATGAATCACCCTGACCGTGGTTCCCTTCCAGAAGAGCCCCCTGAAGGGGAAGGTGTTGGAAGTTTGATAATTTTCAATTCTTCATCAAATTGAATTTCTACAGAATGGCATTGGCCATTCGCCACCCAGCCATAAGTGGTATCTGGAGCAGGGTTTAGGATTTCAAGCAAAACCGAATGACCAATAAATCCTTCAGGTGATAAAAATTCGTACCCCTCCTCAAGCTCAAAACGCACTTCGACCCAACTAGCGCCATTTGATACTTGTGGCAGGTTAATAAACCAATCACTAACTGTTTCTTGGCCAGTTACTTCCCATGTTGCCAAAGTGCTTCCCGTCGTCACCTCACGCATCACAAATGTTCCTTGATGGCCTATTCCAGTGTCAGCATTTCGACCTTGGACTAGGCTAAACCGAGTACAAACACTATTTGGAGATGTTTGGGAATCTCCAGCTACGGTAGGCATTACTTGGGGGTGTTGGGATAAGGCAAATATTACTAAAAATGAAAATACAGTAATGGCAAAAGAAATGAATCGGTGGGTAAAAAGTCGATTTGGCACCAAAGAACTCCGTAAAATTTGATTGATTAAACAACAATTTGTAATAATCATTTATTACATCTTTTTAGTAAAAAAGCTACTTATCCGATGTCATTAACACAGAATAAGTAACAACCGTCAGCAGTTCGTGAACAATAAAAAGACCCAGCAAAAAACTAGGTCTTCAGATATTCAGGGAATGAACAAATGTCAACCAATTACGAAGCATAGGCTGGAAAAGATTGAAGCATCATGCGTGGCACGTAAACTGGACGAACGGCAGTTTTCTCTTCTCCAACCAACATTTCCGCAAATCGTTCCAGTTGTGGCAAAGTTGACTTTGCTGCATTCAATCCTGTACGCACCAATTGACGCATGTTTTCAGAGGATACATCATCCATTGCCGTTGACTCTTCCGAAATCATCGGTTGAATTCGCAGATAGTGTGATTTGCTTTGAGCAGCTTTAAAAATCTGTTTAAGTTGATAATCAACCGTTTCAGCAGAGGAAGCCATCAAAATGTTCAACAACGGCTTTGCCCAGCTCAAAACACCCCAATCCTTGACTTCTGCATGTTCATAGGTTTTTTCAAACTTCCCAGTGCCCAAAGAAAGAATCATCATATTTGCAGGGTTCATTTGCCCAAGTTTGCTAGCTTCTACATAGGCACACATCGCTGGGTTATTTGCAAAAACACCCCCATCAATAAAGGCGTCTTGAACACCATCAACTGTCTCGCCAAGTGCAGCTTCAAAATAAACTGGGGCTGCCGAAGTGGCTCGAGCAACAGTACTCACCATAAAATCATGGTCTCGACCTTGTGCTGCACTATGCTGGGTGAAAAAGACAGTTTCTCTCGTGCTCATGTTGTATGAGGTAATTAAGCATGGCTTTAATAACTGACTAAGACGTAAATCGCCTACTTTCTTTTGAATAATTTGCTCAAGTGCTTTCGCCTGATATTTTTCATCAAATAAACCACCCATTGACGTTACATTTTGGGTAAGACTCTTAGCGAAAATAGCTTGGCCTTCATTTTTGTAAAGCGAAACTAAATCTTTGGCTGAATATTTGGGACTATTTGGATTATTGTCATCAGGGGTCAACAACAAGCAGGCCAATAATCCACCTGTGCTTGTTCCTGCAATTAAATCGAAATAATCTCCAATTTTGGCATTAGGGTTGCCACTTTTCTCTTTAAGCATTTCTTCTAAGCTTAACAAAATTTGTGCAGGAATAAGCCCTTTAATACCGCCACCATCAATCGATAAAATACGTAATTTCTTAGTCATGATACAACTCCTTGCAGTTAGAAAATGAAAACAATAAATGATGGCTTTACTTTATTTATTGATCGTCAGCAAACCGTCAGCAAGTCGTTTCAGAAACTTCATTTGGCCGATTAGTAAAAAACAGGCGGTTTGCACATAAATGCAAACCGCCTGTTAACGTTCATATATTGAATTGTCCTGCATGGCTTTGACAAGCTCAGGCAACATCTAAATTGATCAATTAAGCTTTCATCCGACGAACTTCATTGAGTACTTCATCAATTCCGCGTTGATTACCAAATGCCTGCAAGCTCGATTTCAAGCCATCAAGCGCCCCGACTAAGGAATGCATTGGTCCTGCCCCGGCACCAAGCGCTGCGCCGGTAAACAGCATATCCACAATGCGGGGCACGCCAATTTGCAAATACTCAAACAATCCTTGGTCCGTAAAAATAGCCACAATGAAGCCAAGCATAAAACCAATATAAATAGACATGCGTCGTTTGTACCCAACATAAACTGGATTTTTGTTAAAACCTTTGAAAATCTCACTAATGCTGGCTAGTTTCGCTTCGGCTTGGTTAAACAGCTCCATATCGTCCAAAGCAGATGCTTGATTCACAGCTTGCCAGGCGGCATTGAGCTTGTCTTCTAACTCTTGGAAACCTTCTTTTGAAACATTAGCAATGT
>JANQSK010000047.1 GCA_028284105.1 Anaerolineae bacterium | reverse complement strand
ACCTTGCATCATGGGGAAACGGCCGTTTGTACTTGCCACTCAATTTACGAAAAACTCAACAATCAACCTATTAATTTAAAAACCTTTGGCGTAATTTGTAAAAAAATCTCGTTTAATAAACAAACTGTTGAGCAGTGAATTTCACAGTTGTGTGTACACATCACCTCGCGTTAAAAAGTGTTGATTCTTGCAATTTGTTGGCACATTGAGCCAATGGAAGTTTGTTGTTTTGGAGGATTAAAATGTCAGATAGCGTCGCAGCCAAAAGAAATAATGTCGTGAACACTCTGAAAACTATTGCAAACTTTCTCTATCAACACATCATTGACTCAACCGCCATTCTGATGGCAGTTACCCCTATATACATGTTTCTCGAGCTGGTCATTTGGCGATTTGACCCGCTCGTTTCATTTAGAGCGCGGCGTATTATTGTTATTATTACTTATCTTGGTACTGGTTTTTTAATTGCGAAGGGGCGTGACCTTTCGAAACGCACATTTGGGGTTGATCAGCCCAATACATCAGAGCGTCGAATCGTCATGCACGACTTGTTTTTCCTTGTGGCTTTTAATGCTGTCTTTGCACCTATCATCTATGCAATTTCTCAAGCGAGTTTGAGGGAACTCATTTTGGGTACGCTATCGGCGATGGCACTATCGGTGATCAATGGGCCCATTAATGGCTTTTTCATCGATGCGGTTGGTGAGCTTACGGGTATTCGAGAATCACAGCGTTTACCGTATCGCATTAAAGCATTAGGTCGAACATCAAAGCTCATCCTGTTTTTTACGGTTTTATCAATCATGATTATTGTAGTTATTTTGATCTATGGAGGGATGATCAATGAAGGCACCAATTTTTAGCTTAACGCTACATGAAACACCTGAATCTTATTCACTGTTTGACTCTTTGATTCAAACTTACGCACCACGTCTTGGGCTTCAATCAATTGTTGAAATTGAGGGGCTTATCTTTAGTCTAAGTCGCGTCTTTCAATATCTTATCAGTGAATCAATTTGGTATCACGAAACGCCAACTGTGCATGTGGAAGCATTTTTAGCTTCAGACGAATTCTTGATTGAATTCAGTGACAAAGCGTTACCTTGGCGTCAATCACAGCTTCGTCAAGATCTTAAAACGGCCGTTTTCAAAAATGAATCAACAGGAATTGAGCGCGTAGAAGCATTTAATTTAGGCAAAAACGGCCGTTTGCTCAAAATTCAAATTCCAATCAATCCCAATACGAATACCAAATCAGATGAAGTTTCAGAAGATCAAGTCGACCACGCCATCACTTTTCGCCAACTGTCACCGTCTGAATCAGACAAAGCCGTTGACTGTATGGTAGTGGCATATGGGTATGATTACGGCATTCCTGATGTTTATGATGTTGAACAAACTCGGAAGTTAATGGAAGAAAAACTTGTCCACACGCTTGCTGCAGAAACAGATTCTAAGCAAATTGCTGGCATCTCCACGCTACGAAAACGACATGCTACTTCACAAATTGCAGACCTTTGTCAAACAATGGTCAATCCAAAATTTATGCAAAAAAAGCTTTTTGAGAACCTACTTTCAGGGGTCATAGACATTGCTGAAAATGAGCTTGGCTGCCAGGGATTATCGGCCACTATTCCCAATAAACATTACGTCTCGCAAAAAAAGCTGGAGCGGCTTGGTTTTATACCCTCTGGTATTTTGATTGGTTGTGTTCCTGCCATTGTGATGCCAAAACAAATCGGCACCCATTTAGGTGATAGAGAATCATTTTTGATGGTGTATAAACCGATGCAACCCATTCCGTTTGATACACTTTATGTGCCAGAACGACATTCAGACGTTCTGCAAACCATTTGTAATCAAATTCGCTATTATCCAACATTCTCCCCCCTACCTTTTATTGATCTTCCCAATAAAACAACGCCATCATCACAGCTGATTCTTCATGAAGTTGAAAATCTAAATTGGGCCATAATTGAGATTCAGTCTTGCGGCTCAGATATTGTTGACCGTTTACTTGACACCTTAGAAAGTTTAAAGTTACGTCAATTCCGAGCTATTCAACTTTATCTTGATTTAAGCGATCCAATCGCTGTGAGCTACTTAGACAGTTTAGAATCCATGGGGTTTTTCTTTGCTGGTTTTTTCCCCGATGAAAAACCATATCTTGTTCTTCAATTCCTTCATAATATGGCTTTTCGCTTTGAGGATTTAGATCTGCCAATGAGTGGGGCACACGTGATTCAACAACATATTGAAAGCGCATTTGGACGAAAACAACAGATTCGTCATGCTCAAATTCTAAATAAAGAAGGACAATTATTGCCTCAACTTTGAGATCTAAATAGAAATTTTCACAATTTTGCGGCTCAGAGGCTTCCCAAAACAAAATATTTGCATTGAGTTTGCCCTTTATTCATCGGTTGAATTCAGGTTTGTGTGGTAGGATTGGCTAAGGAATAAGTGCCCATAATGACCATCCACATTGCTTCATTTGGGGAATGGGCCCAAAAAAGGCGCGAATTTTTAGGGTTAACACGAGTAAAATTAGCAAATTTAGTAGGTTGTTCTCCAATAACGATAAAAAAAATTGAACGGGATGAAAGAAAGCCGTCAATACAAATTGCGGAGCTTCTTTCCCTTCATCTACGTATTCCACCTGCTCATAAAAACAGCTTTCTCCAATGGGCTAGAGGTCAATATGTTGATTGGCATATTTCTCCTCAAGTAAGCACTCCCGAAGTTGCCCCCCCTTCATCTAACAAACCTGACCGATATAAAGTATTAGATCGGTTAGAAATATTCCCTGACCAAAAACTATTTGGTATTGAAGCGAATAAAACAAAACTGATTGAAACGCTTCAACTGGAAAAGAGACCTTGGTTAATTTCAATTGAAGGGTTAGGAGGACTTGGAAAAACAACATTAGCGAATGAAATTGTCCATCATTTCCTTGATCTTTCTACATTTCAAGATATTGGCTGGATTAGTGCGAAACAGGAAGCCTATGTTGCTGGCTATGGTATTCAAGAAGTTCATAACCCGGCACTTACTGAAAGCTCGCTCATTGATCAGCTGCTGGCACAGCTTTATGATACACCTTATCCCATCATTGATAGTGCAGAAAAAAGAAGAACACTGTTACGGCTCCTTAAAGAGAAAAAACATCTCATCATAATCGATAACCTTGA
>JANQSK010000046.1 GCA_028284105.1 Anaerolineae bacterium | reverse complement strand
TTTTTCTTTGGATAGTGCAGTGAATGAAGAACCTTGTCCTTGTACCACATACAGCTTATTACAAAACAGTAATTTCAGAATTGATGAACCTACACGCTTAAGTGAAACGAAGTTCCTGTTCTGAATAAAATGACAGCTTCAAATTTCGTTTCCTCGAGGTTCCGCAGCTTTTGCTAACATGTTTATCTATTTAGAAACTTCGGAACGCTTAAGCGGATGAATAATTTCAGTCAACCATTCGGCAGGGTCAGGCACTTCACCGGGATCAGTAATGTATACTTCCCAAGGTGCGCCACCTGATTCTTCATTATTTTCCATCATCCATCGCTGAATTGCTTCATACCCTTGATCAAGGCTGTCATATGGCCCTTTATGAATCGTAGAAGCCACCTCTCCACCGACTAACGATCCCACCATAATCTCGTCTGTTCCCTCAGCTGGTCCTGCAACTGGCATCCCAGCTTCAATGGTGATCAAGCCAGGGCCAAAGCTCACATAGCGAGTCGTTGGCGGTCCAGCAAATGGAACCCCTTGGGCTGTGGCATATTGAAAAACAGGCACAAGCATTTCAGCCAATGCTGTTGATACTTCTTCTGCTTTGACCTGTCGCCTCATATATAAAAATGGGGTTTCGGTAACTGTCTTTTTACTAATTTCGTAGCTCATATTTGATCCTTTCCTATTGATATTATCCTTTTGCTGATTGTCTACCGAAATTCGGTAGAGTCCTACACAAGGAGCGGTTCGGTTTGCAGTTTCTAGGTGCAATTTATAGTGGCGAACAAAGTGGTTAAATGTCGAGCGTTGCTGCTCCCTGAACTTTTTAGGTGACTGAGAAAACATGGCGCGAAATGCTCGCGTGAAGCCTTCATGACTCTCAAAACCGGCATCAAGTGCGACTTCAAGGACTGTTTTATTGGTGACCAATAATGCCGCTGCCGCTCGCTGTAATCTTACTCGACGACTGTATTGCAAAGGGCTTTCCCCAACTTCGGCGCTAAAGATACGTTGAAGGTGATATTGGGAACGGCCGTCTACCGCTGCAAGGTCAGCAAGGGTTTTAATTTCACCATCAACCTCAGTGAGTTGAGCTAGTAATGGAAGCAATTCTTCAAGTCGACTCGTCATGATGACATTTTATCAGAAATAGAACGGCTGTTCTTGACCGATCTTGTGATTTGATTGAAATTCGATGGCAAGCAAGGGTTGGCTGACAATCGTGAGGTCTGATACGATCCACTCTATGTACATTGGACTAGACATCGGCGGCACCAAAACGGCCGTTTTACTCACAACCGACACATTTGACCCTCTTATACAAACCCAACGCCCAACTGATAAAGCAAATTTATTAGCCAGTATCATTCAAATCATTGAAGATACCGTCCGAGAAGCGAACCAAGATCTCTCACAGCTACAGGGCATTGGTTTAGGCATACCTGGCATCGTTGATTTTGAAACTGGCATTTCAAAAATAGCTGTCAATTTAGATATTTTTGAACCGATTCCGCTTGCTAAACAGCTTTCTTCAAAAATTGGTATCCCTGTACTGATGGAAAATGATGTTCGTCTTGCCGCTGTGGGGCTGCAGCACAAGCATCAGTTGAATAATTTAATCTACCTCAATGTTGGCACAGGGGTGGCTGCGGGCATTATCATCAACGGCCGTTTACACCGGGGCGCCACCAATGGTGCAGGCGAAGTTGGCCACATTCCATTGCCAGCAACGGGTCAAATTTTAGAGCAATCAATCGCAGGGCCTGGGATAATGCGTCAAGCTAAAGAATCTGTTGGCAAAGAAATTAAACATCCTGGGGAACTCTACGAGAGAATGGTAAATGGTGAACCCAATGCCCAACGGCTAGTTCAGACAGTTAGCCAACAATTGTGCCAAACGATTTTATGGTTGATGATGATGTTTGATAGTGAGGCACTATTTTTAGGCGGTGGCGTCACGCACATTGGTGACGATTTTCTGAACCCAATTTTGGCCTCACTAACTGAAGCCCGATCACATTCAAAGCTTGTCGATATGATGGTTCCAGACCACAAAAT
>JANQSK010000042.1 GCA_028284105.1 Anaerolineae bacterium | reverse complement strand
GATAAGGCTCAGATTGAGGTGACTTTTGATAACGGCCGTTTACAAAAATTGAATAGCCAACACCTTGACTCAGAAATTACCCAAAGCGTGTTAAACCGTGATGGTGAAATAAAGAAAATTGAAGTGACCGTTACGCTGTGACAGCACTTCGATCACAATTACATTGTAAATGAAGAAGGAACAATCTATGTTGCCATATCAGGATAAAAACTTACCGATTTCAGAACGTCTTGATGATTTGATGGACCGGATGACATTGGCTGAGAAGATCGGGCAAATGACCCAAGTTGAGAAAAATAGTATTAAAAGCGGTGCCATCACGGAAATGGGTATTGGCTCCATTTTAAGCGGTGGCGGTGGATATCCCGAACCCAATACGCCAGAAAATTGGCTGAAAATGGTTCGAGGATTCCAAAAAGAGGCCCTTGAATCCCGCTTAGGTATTCCAATGATTTATGGCGTCGATGCGGTTCATGGCCACAATAATGTCGTTGGGGCGACTATCTTCCCTCACAACATTGGCTTAGGTGCGACTGATGATCCAGAGTTAGTGAAGCAAATTGCGGAAGCAACGGCCGTTGAGCTCAAAGCAACTGGTGTTCGTTGGAACTTTGCACCAGCAGTATCCTATCCGCTCGATATTCGTTGGGGCCGCTCCTATGAAGGGTATAGTCAAAATACTGAGGACATCACAAAAATGTCAACCGCTTATGTCGAAGGGTTGGTTGGTGCAAGCATGGAAGATTCCATATTGCCCTCGGTTAAGCATTTCATTGCGGATGGGGCAGCCACATGGGGAACATCAACCCGAGTTCCATCTGGTGATATTGCCTTAATTGAAAGTGATCCAACGCTAGCTAACGCGAAGGTAGGCGAATGGATGATTCACTACCTCAAGCTAGGGGCATGGAAAATCGATCAAGGTGTCAGCAATATTGATGAAGAAACATTGCGTCGTGATCATCTACCACCCTATCTTTCAGCAATGGCAGCCGGGGCTAAAAATATTATGGTCTCCTATAGCTCTTGGGGTGGTCTCAAAATGCATGCTCAAAAGTACCTGTTAACGGATGTACTTAAGGGAGAGCTAGAGTTTGATGGCTTCTTAGTGACCGACTGGGAAGCGATCGATCAAATTGATCCTGATTTCTACACCTCTGTTGTGGCTTCGATCAATGCCGGTATTGATATGGTGATGGTTCCCTTTGACTACATGCGCTTTATTTCGGCTTTGAGTGACGCAGTTGCTAAAGAAGAAGTCCCAGTTGAGCGAATTGATGACGCTTGTCGCCGTATTTTGAAAGTTAAGTTTGAAATGGGGCTTTTTGAACAGCCCTATTGTGACACCCCATTGGATAAGGTTGGGCATGCTGATCATCGTCAGTTGGCACGCGACTCCGTTCGGAAATCACTCACTCTACTGAAAAATGAAAGCGCGTTGCCAATTTCTAAAGACGAAAAACGTGTGCTGGTTGCAGGCGTTGCTGCGGATGATATTGGGTTCCAATGTGGTGGCTGGACGATTGATTGGATGGGACGTCCCGGCCCAATTACGCCTGGTACAACCATTCTCGAAGGGATTAAAGAGCAAATTGGTGAAACGGCCGTTTCCTACAGCGCTAAAGGTGAGTTTGAAGAACCCGCGTCCGTTGCTATCGTAGCCTTGGCGGAAGATCCTTATGCTGAAGGCATGGGGGATCGAGCTGATCTCCACCTCTCCGAAGACCAAATCGCCCTCCTTGAACGCGTTCGTCCTCAATGTAACAAGATGATCGTCATTTTAATGTCAGGACGGCCGTTAATCATTACGGAGCAATTACCGCTTATGGATGCATTTATTGCGGC
>JANQSK010000026.1 GCA_028284105.1 Anaerolineae bacterium | reverse complement strand
ACATTGCTCTGAATCCGTTTCAATGAGTTGCTCGATGGCCCATTGCCAAGCCGGGATCAAATCATCATACGCCAAAACGAGTGCGGGGAGGTCTTGAATGTAGGTGGGGCGATGATAGGTGACGCTCCGCTCTGCAATGTATTTTGCAAAGTAGTCGGTATGGTGATGCCGTAGCGCTTTCTTTTTCTCACTCTCGATTTGCTCTAGAGCGAACTCTTTGATGAGCGGATGGATACTGTAACGGCCGTTCTCTATCTTCAACAATGCTTTGTCCACAAAGAGGGCAAGCTGTCGCTCCTTGGCCCCAACAATCACCTTTGCCCCATCTGCATCAAACGTGGCTGGAAACACTGTTAAGCTGGCAAAGATAGGACGCAGGGCCTCATCAAGTAAATCCCAGGAATGTAAAAAAGCGGCTCGTAAACTGCGTTGCCGCTCTGGAACATCGTGGTAATGCGTGGTTAATGTGCCAAGATTATGCTCAATTTGATCAAATATCGTCTGGCACGTTAGATCTCGAACTGAGCCAGCTGCCAACTCAATTCCCAATGGAATCCCTTCAAGTAATGTGCAGATTTTTGAAATAGCTGGCTTATCTTCTGAAGATGGCGAAAAGGAAAATTTATGCTGTTGCGCATGGCTCACAAACAGGTTGATAGAATCGTTTACCTCTTCCTCCGACTCGGCATAGGGTAAACCTGTAATATCAAAAACAACCTCTTGTCGAAGGTTGAGCCGTTCCCGAGAGGTGACAACTATTTTGATTGATGGGGCACCTGCTAATAGCCCCCCCACAAATGTCCGATTTTGTTCAACAATGTGCTCAAAATTATCGAGAAGAATCAATATCTCTTTTTGGCTCAGGGCATTGATTAACTGTTCAGTTGGCGGTTGACCACCGAACGGGGAGAGGCCTAAGGTTTGCATGATGTGTAGTGCGAGATCGTTTGGAGATACGGCAGTTTTTAAACCGACCAGCGACACAAAATAAACGCCGTCTAGGAAAATGCCAGCTTTTTGAGAGACAAGTGCTCTTGCGCTTTCTAATGCTAAGCGCGTTTTACCCACACCACCAATTCCAAATAGCGTGATTAACCGCCGCTCTGGCTGGCTTAAGAGCTTGAGTAGATTTTCAACCTCATCATTCCGACCAATAAATGCATCAGTAGTTGCTGGCAGGTTGTGAGGGGGTGGAAATTTAAGGCTGCTGATACGTTCGTAAACGGCCGTTGTCTCTTGGGATACGGCCGTTGCGAGTTCCGTTTCAAACAAGGCGGCCGTTTCATGATAGTGATTCAACGCAGGTAGTTTTTGTCCAGTGCGTGCCAACAGCATCATTTTGAGCTGGTGCATCTCCTCTAGCAAGGGTTCTACCGATAAGAGCTGATTACACACTTTCAGAGCTGAAAAATAATCTGCGTCTTGCTCATGTTGGGCAACAGCCTTTGAGAAGGCTTCAATGGCAATCAGTTGAAGTCGCTCACGTTCAACGACCATCCACTGTTCAAATTCTGGGGCTTCTCTTAAATAAAAACCGGCTAAAAATTCACCTTTGTAAAGCGATAAGGCTTCGTTGAGGTTATTTGGGTTAGCAACGGCCGTTTCTAATGCCACAGAATCAATCCATATCGATTCTTTATTAATGATTTGAACGGTTCGGCTGTTGATATCGAGGTAGTCAGAAAGCGTCTTCCGCATATTGGATAAGGCTGAACGCAAATTGGCGCTGGCTTGTTTAGGCGTGCTGGCTTGGAAAAACAGATCAACCAACCGTTCTCGCTCAATGGGAATCTCTTGATGCAGTAGATAGACAAACAAGGCTTGAACGGCCCGCGTTGGAAATCCTTTGAGCGGTTTTCCATTTTTCAGAAGGGTGACACCCCCTAATAATCGAATTTCTATCTGCTCAGACATGCTGCTCAAACTCACCTTTCCCAATGTGTAGATCGCTGATGGATCACCTTGATTATAGCCTATCAATCAGTAATTCATAGCGCACCCTATGTGCCCAAATCATTATTTATTTATAGGAGAAATCAAAATGAAACGACTTTTTTTCTTGCTTGTCCTTCTTATCCTGACAGTAGCCTGTAGTCTTCCTGAAGCAGCCCAAGACACAACGGCTGCTATTCAACAAGAGATGATTAAGGACGGGGCAGAAACAAGCATCAAAGGTGTCACCTGCGAAGGCTTTTTTAACAATATGGGTAGCTTTGGCATCATTATCTTTCAATATGAAGCCAATGAAGACAGTTTGAAATTGGGTTGGGAAGAACCCTATCCTTTGTTTGGTAGCGGGTTTATTCACCCATTAAAAGATGCAGAGTTACCGGGGGGAACATCTTTTAACTGCGATGATCCTCAATGGAATGAATACATGCTTGGTGGGCAAGAAGGTGAGCCATTTATTCTCTTAGATGGCCCATTAAAAAGTGAATTCTTTGCTAACCTCTTAGAAATTAGGGTTCCTTACCCAGTCACAGAATCAGAACAAAGAGACTCATTCCTACTTGAAGTATCAGGAGTGGTTATCAATCCTGACGATGCTAACTTTCTCACCGGTTTTAAAGCCGAAACTGCAAAAGAAGAGTTGCTTGAGTTTGAATGTTATGGTCAATTGATTCCCAATAGCTCTGTTTTCAACATCATTATGGTTGGTGAAGGGACCGTTGGAGAATTAATTTATATTACCGGGGTTGCGGAGTCTGATGACCTCAAACCAGTGTCTGAGTCCACATTCTTTGAATGTGATGGATCTGGTCAGATTTTAATGAACTTAGAAGAAGAAAATCCTTCATTTTTACTTGAAAATGTTGGATTAAGACCAGCCGGTGGTGACGGAGACAATTTTATTATCTTCAATTCAGTATCGGGTGTGGGGATGAGGATTGAACATTAAGATTAACAAATAATTGAAATCATTTGTGAAGACATGACAAGCCTTAAAGAGCTTGTCATGTCTTCTTTTTATTCAGCACAATCGGAACACAAGCCATGGAGTTCCAATAAATGGCTTGTCACTTTGAATTCAAACTGTTTTGATAACGTTTTTTCTAATTCATCTGCAAAACAATTATCAAATTCAATAACGGTATGGCATCGATTACACATAAGATGGTGATGACTACCATCTGTCATCAAAATATAGTGTGCTGCCCCTGTGCCTTGATAGATTGGACGCACCACACCATTCTCACAGAGCAATTCAAGGGTTCGATAAACGGTCATGCGTCCAACTTGAGGGGCAATTTGTCGAACCCGTTCAGCTAATTCATCAGCTGTAATATGACCGTGGCTTTCAACAAGCGCTTCAATGATGGCTTGACGTGAAGTAGTCAGGCGATGACCGTTTTGCGTAATTGAATCGGAGAGGATTTTGATTTGAGTATCCATAAGTATTTAATAATCGAGTGAGCTTTGTTATAAATCATTCAAAGGTTTCTCATTTCTTGAGATTATAGGCTAGTTGATACGCTTTTATCAATAAAGGTTATTTTGAATATTGGCTTGGGGAAACACCCGTCAGCTGCTTGAATACACGAGCAAAGTATCGTGCATCATTAAACCCAACGTGATAAGCAACCTCATAAACGGGCAAATTTTGCTCTTGGAGTAATCGACGGGCCTGATCGATACGATTCCGGTTGTGGAACTGTTGGGGTGTTTCTCCTACCCACTTTTGGAATAGCGACCGCAGATGTGAAGGGCTCAGTGATACGGCCGTTGCGATTCGTTGCGCATTAAATGGTTCTGCATATTGCTCACGTAAAATAGCCAATGCGTCACGAATGGGTTCTGGGTATTGGGATTCTGGAGATGCCCCCTGTCCTAGAAGCAGTTGAACACGTGCCATGATGGCGAATACCGCACTAATTGCTTTCATCTCATATCCCGGCTGTTGTAATATCAGCGCTTCACGAACCTCCAAAAAGCGATCTTCCAACGCATGATGATAATCTAGAGATAAAAATCGTTTTTGTGTAAAAAATTGAGAAGGCCACTCCCCTTCTATGGCAATCCAATGGTATTTCATGCCGTTTGGTGCTTCATAATGAAATGGCAACCCTTTTGGAATTATTAATAGATCACCTTTTGTGAGGTTTTTGCTGTACTGGCTATGCGAATATTTTGCGAATCCATCAATGTGATAAAAAAATTGCAGCGTTCCTAGAAACGGTTCCCGATCACTAACGATATAACCAGATTTGCAATGATATTCACCAGCCTGTTTTACCCAGAATTGTAATGTATGTTGGGTGCCATGATACCCTGTTCGCCAGTAATCATAGCGTCGTGGTCGCTCCCCATTGTGCGTTCCCCCTAGAATTGGACGATACGGCCGTTTTATCATCATTCTCTCCACTGAATTGAATAAATTCTCTACATACGGTACCGTTTATGTGATTGACAGAGAGTTTTCTAAAAAAGATGTCTTACAAGGGCTGTCAGTCACCGAGTAAATCACAATCATTGAAGCTAATTTAATTTTTAAATCTTTTTGTGATTTACCTAAGTCATACCGATTTTATCCAAAGAGAAGGTGAATACAATGAGCGAGATTAATTGCGGGGAAGCCCTCATCAAACTCCTTGAGCAATACTATGTGGAAACAGTATTTGGCATACCCGGTGTCCACACGCTTGATTTATATAAAGGGTTGGCAAATAGCGCCATAAAGCATGTCCAAGCACGCCATGAGCAAGGAGCGGCATTTATGGCAGATGGCTATGCTCGTGCATCTGGGAAGCCAGGAGTATGCATTTTAATTTCAGGGCCAGGCGTCACTAATGGCTTAACAGCAATGGGGCAAGCATATGCAGATTCTGTTCCAATCCTGATGATTTCGAGCACGACAGCTTCCTATACGTTGGGTAAAGGATGGGGTTGTCTACACGAAGTCCCTGATTTGCAAGCTGTGACCGCTCCGCTAACCGCCATGAGTGCCACCGCTTTATCACCTAGTGACGTTCCAGAGTTAATTGGCCAAGCATTCACCATATTTGCGTCTCAACGCCCCCGTCCTGTTCACATTGCAGTCCCGATTGATGTGCTGGCCATGCCAGTTGTTGATGAATGGCGAGCGGTTCAACTTCCCCAGCGTCCATTGGCCCATCAAAACGATGTGGATACTGCTGCTGAATTATTGATGGCTGGAGAACGGCCGTTAATAATGGTTGGTGGTGGTGCCGTTGAGGCCGCTGGGGCGCTAACCGAAATCGCTGAACTCTTAAACGCCAGCGTGGTCAGCAGCAACGCCGGGAAAGGCATTGTGCCTGATCGGCATCCACTCAACGCTGGGGCTGGTATTTGGTGCAAATCTGTTCAAGAGCACATTGCAAATGCAGACGTAATTTTAGCGATTGGTACCGAGCTTTCAGAAACGGACAGTTTTGTTGAACGGCTTGATATGCAGGGCCAACTCATTCGTGTGGATATCGATTCTCATAAAATCAACGACCTCTATCCTGCTGACCTCGGCATCATTGCAGATGCAGGAACCACAGCAACCGCCATTATAACCTCTCTCAAAACCAAAGGAGCCAAGCCCGTAACGCGTGACACAAAAGCGGCCGTTTCTGCCGTCATAGAGGATTTGATGACGGATGTCTCTATCAATGAAGCGCAACACATGAAAACGTTGACCGCTTTGCGTGAAACCATTCCTGAAAACACCGTAATTGCAGGAGACATCGCTCAACTTGTCTACACTGGCTCATTTGCAATGCCGGTGGATTCACCTCGGTTATGGCACTATCCGGCTGGATTTTGCACCTTAGGCTGTGGGCTACCTAACGGCATGGGTGCAAAAATGGCGTTACCTGAACAGCCTGTGATCGTTTTGGCAGGGGATGGCGGCTTCATGTTCACAGTTCAAGACCT
>JANQSK010000023.1 GCA_028284105.1 Anaerolineae bacterium | reverse complement strand
GCAAACGCCAGGATGTTGTTGGCTTGGATTCACAAATCTTGTTGCATCCAGATACATGGGTTGCCTCTGGTCATGTTGCTTCATTTACAGATCCATTGGTTGACGATAAGAAAACGCATAAACGTTATCGGGCTGATCATCTGATTGAAGCATGGATTGAAGCAAATCCGGGTAAAGATGATGTTGTCGTTGAGGATTTGTCCACGGCCGAAATGGGTGAATTTATTGCTAAAAATAATGTGCTGAGCCCGGACGGTAATGAAGTGACAGCGCCGCGTGAGTTCAATATCTTGTTTGAAACGGCGATTGGTGTGATTGAAGGTGAGAAATCTACCGTTTACATGCGTGGTGAAACAGCGCAAGGTATTTTTACCAACTTCAAACAAGTTGTGGATTCATCTCGTGTGAAGCTGCCATTTGGTATTGCTCAATTAGGTAAAAGCTTTCGCAATGAAATTACAACGGGGCAGTTTGTATTCCGAACGCTTGAGTTTGAGCAAGGTGAAATTGAATACTTCTTCCATCCTGATGAAAGCGATTGGGAGGCTATCTTTAAAGATTGGCAAGACACAATGTGGAACTTTGTCACAAACACATTGGGCATTAATCCAGAAAACCTCAGATGGCGTCGTCACACCGATAAGGAGCGTAGCCACTACAGCAAAGAGACCTATGATTTGGATTACAAATTCCCGTTTGGGTTTAAAGAGCTTTGGGGTATTGCGTACCGAACGAGCTACGATATGCAGGCTCATATTGACCACTCAGGGAAGAAGCTTGAGTATTTGAACCAAACGACGGGTGAGCGAATTGTGCCTCACGTGATTGAACCTGCAGTTGGCATCAATCGACTATTCTTGATGATTTTGGCGGATGCTTATTGGGACGATAAGGAAAACAAACGTAAAGTGTTGAAGTTCAAACCTCAACTCGCGCCTTATAAAGTTGCTGTGTTCCCATTGCTCAAAAATAAACCAGATTTGGTTGCCAAGGCTCAAGGTATATTTGAAACTTTGACCGACCACTTTTCAACGGTTTGGGATGAACGCGGCAATATTGGTAAGCGCTACTACTATCAAGATGAAATTGGGACACCGTTCTGCGTAACTGTTGATTTTGATACGCTGGATGATGAGACAGTCACCGTTCGTGATCGGGACACCACCGAGCAAGTACGGATTCCAATTGCTGAATTGGTTCCTTATTTGTATGAACGCATCAATGGGTGATTAGGAGCTGAAGATTGGGGACTGGGGATCGGTGGTCGGGGATCGGAAAAACCGGTTCCTGCTCCCCGATCCCTACTCCGAATTAATTTCAGTGCCAGATGGAATTTCGCTTAGCGTCACGCCAAGATGCGTAGGAACCGGTCGCTGTAGGGTTGGGATGCCGTTGTGAACAGGACTGTTTAATGTTTTGGCACGGCCGAACCAGTTTTGAGTCACCAGCGTGCTTGAGCCGCCCCCATCCAGATTAACGGCCGTATCTACCCCCAAATCCACCATAAATTGAGCAAGCTCATCAATCGTCATTCCCTGACTGTAATTTCCTTGCCGACCATCAACCACAACCAACCACATCGTTTGACCATCTTCACTTAATCCAACCGCTGTACGGGGTTCTGGTCGAAATGCATTGGCACGACCTGGAAATCGGCTATTTCGAGCGTTTAGTGGCGTGCCATCATTAATGATAACTACATTGCCCGCGATGCCTTGGGTTGTTTGTTCGGGGCAAATGCCGGAAGGCTCGATGGAGATTTGATTATTGGGTGCAATGCATAGGGCAGGGTAGCGAGAACGGCCGTTATTTTCAACAATGCCATCCGAAATGACCACCCCGATCGGTTGAAAAGCGCCAGATTGGCGGTTCACTTGATAAAAGCTGCCGTTAATAGCAAATTGAGTATTAAACTGATCTAAAAATGAAGTGGTCTTTAGCGGTGTGAATTCATTGCCTTCAGTTGTGGATGTCACTTTAAATTCGGCATTCGTCAGATTGAGGTCAATTCTTACGACATGAGCAATCACATTAGGATTTGAAAAAACGTGTTTTTCATAGACGGTGCCTTGGTCAATTTGACGCTGGATCGGTTGCCGATTGGGCCGGTTGAGCCTGACATACAAAATAGGTATTAGAATAAGTGTACAAAAAATAATCAATAAATTACGCATAGTTTACAAACCAAACTTAGTTGGACATTATATGGATAAATGAGTTAGTAAATCTGCACAAAAACTGGCTCTAATCTTCTTATAATGTGGCTCTTACATAAATCTAATGAATTGTGAATAATATCACTATCGTAAGTATTTCCTCCTCCTCCTTCTCTACAAAAAAGGCTCCGACAGGCGACGTCGGGCCCTTTTTTACGTCTAGGCAAAATTTCCACAAAAATAAGAAATAATAAAAATAAAAAAGAGGCTGGTCATCGACCAACCCCTTTTTAGAAACACGACTGATACTTATATCAATCACATCAGTTGTTTTAACCAGTTAAGCGGCGAATGAGGCCAGCGAGTTCAATGACATCTGGATGATTCGTTTGTGATGCCAAGCGGTCTGCCCAAATTCGGTGGTCGCTATAGTCAACACCTTCGGTCCAGTAGCTTTCGCGAAGTAGTTCAGCAAATTGACTAGCGACTACGGATGTTTGGAAGTAAGGATCAGCGGTGTCAAAGGCTGCACTTAAATCATCGGTGCCAAACGTGCCGCTGATTTCTTGCACCTGACGAGTTTCAGGATTTTGCCAACGGAGGTTTACTGTGGCGATGCGACCTTGGGCACCTGGAACAAATTGCACTGCATAAATAGCAACGGCCGTATGTCCTGCTCCAAACTCTGCCGCGTCAACATTGTCATTACGGAAATCTTGGTCAGCAATGGCTCGATTTTCGTAGCCGATGAGACGGTACTGTTGAACAACGTTCGGGTCGAATTCCACTTGGATTTTGGCGTCTAAGGCGATTGTTTGTAAGGTTGACATCATTTCTTCAACAAAGAGGCGTTCTGCTTCATCCAATGTATCGATGTATGCATAAGAACCATCCCCTTGGTCAGCCAGCTGTTCCATCATCACATCATTGAAGTTACCCAAGCCAAAGCCGATGGTTGTGAGATGGATGCCAGAGTCAGCATAACCGCGAATTTGAGAAACGATTGAATCTGGGCCCGTTGCACCTACGTTTGCAACGCCATCAGAAGCAAGAATGACGCGGTTGATGCCACCTGATTTATAGGCCAAGTTTGCCATTTCGTACCCCAACAAGAGGCCTGCTTCTAAGTTAGTTGAGCCTTCAGTCTCCAAGCTGAAAATGCCGTTCAAGATGGTGTTTTTATCAGAGCCAGTTGTTGGTGATAAAACAACACGGGCATCAGAACCGTAAACAACGATGGCGATCGTATCGTCTGGGCGCATTTGCTCAACAAGCAGTTCCAAAGATTGTTTAACTAAGCCTAAGCGGTTTTCAGCGGCCATTGAGCCGGAAACATCAATGACAAAGGTTAAGGCGGCGGCTGGACGTACCTCTGCATCCACATCGAATCCTTGAACTCCGATGCGAATAAAGTGTGTGCCATCAT
>JANQSK010000013.1 GCA_028284105.1 Anaerolineae bacterium | reverse complement strand
TTCAGCGACAGCGGCCGTTTGGTCGGAAGAACCGTCGTCAACCACAATAACGGTTTCCGCATATTGCTTCGCTTGAAGAACCACACTTCCGATAAAGCGTTCTTCGTTATAGGCGGGAATCACAACAACTATTTTTTGGGAATAAAGTTGGGGGACAGTGGGGATCTGTTTTTGTTCCAATACAATCGTCATCTTCACAGTTCCTTTGCAAGGTTGCTTAATTAAATTTTGCTAATACGCTCCAAGAACAAATATGGGCAATGACGTTTTGCAGAATTACCAATACAACACAAATTAGCAAAACGACGAAAGTCCATTTTTGCATTCATGATTTTGCCAAGCTTCAAGACAAAATCAGCGTTATGCGATTTCCGTTTTCTACCTCATTAGCTGTGCTTCACACTTACGACTCATTTCATGGCGAATTGACGCCTGAGTCTTTACGTGATTACGAACTCTTCCGGGATTTGCAGGAAAAAGCTCGGTCCCATAACCACGTAATAGGGAGTTTACAATGCAGAATTAAGAGGAAACTTACGGGTATATGCTACTGGCTCTATTTCACGCAGGGTTCACGCAAACGGCCGTTTATTTTGGAATAAATAGTACTGGGATACTAGCAATGGAAATGGGGTCAAAAATTGAGCATTATTTCAGCGTTTTTACGACCTCATTCATGGCTAAAAATTGAACGTCACCCGACGCGTGGCAATGGTCAATAAAATCGTGAAGCATTTGGATGCGATGACCTCGCCCAATGACTTGAGGATGCATCGCGATGGTCAAGATACCATCCTGAATCTGCTGATGCATAAAATCAAAATCGGCCGTCCATATCTCAAGCACCTTTTTAGGCGAGGCGGTGCCATTTCGATAAGGGGTAAAGTTGTATTGGAAGTGCACCCAATCATCGAACTCATAGCTCATAGGAATCTCCCAAATAGCGGATTCACGCCCTTTCTGGAGCGGTTCATTAACCGAAACGACATCCCCAACCCGTGGATGATACGGCCGAAAATCATCTGTCATCAAGCTTGAATCATAAACAAACCCAAACTCTTCAAGCAAAGCAAGCGTTACAGTCGAATAGTCACCAGAGGGAGAGCGAAAGCCGGTTGGCCGAATGCCGACTCGTTTCAATGCTTCAAGACCACGCTCCATATCTGCCCGTTCCTCAGGCGGAGTTTGTAAGCTAGGGTCAACGTGGGCATAAGAATGGTGTGCTATTTCATGACCGGCATCAATGATTGTTTGAACAACGTCTGGGAAGGAGTCGATTGTGTGTCCGGGAATGAAAAAGGTGGCGGGTAGCTGTCTGTCTTTGAGCAGTTGCAAAATTCGAGGGACACCCACCGTTGCACCATATTCACCGCGGGCAAGCATCGCGGGTGAGGTGTTGGGGTATCCAAACCAAACGGAAAGAGCGTCAAAATCAAATGTGAGGCAAACGGTTGAATTAGGCATAAAAGATTTTAACAGGCTGAGAACAAGGATGCGAAAAAGCTTAAATGCAAAAAAGAACACTCAACCCGTTACAAATAGCTGTCTTGAAAAGTTAGTCAGTTTCTCAACGCCTGTTTCGGTGACGTGGATTGTTTCTGAAATGCCAAATCCGCAAGCGAGCACGTATGTATGAAGCGTCATGCCCGGTTTAAATTTCCATTTAGAAACGGCCGTTGCTTCCAAAGGTTCACCGCTCGTTGGCTCAAACATCAACCCAACAGAGTAAAAGGTCTTGTTGGAATATTGTTCAGCTAAACCGGCTGAAAGCACCCCTTTACGATAGATTTGATCTGCAATTGAGACAGGCACTTCAGGTCCCACAACATCGATTGCCTCATCTTGAATGACAATCAGTCGATTCACAATATCCTGCTCTTCTCGGGTCACATTCCCAGCTTTGATGGGGCGCATAAAGCGCGCGTGATAGTAACGGACATTAGGTGTCGTTTCGACCTGAACAAAATCCCCCGCTTTAATGATGCGATCGCTGTAGCCTCCGTGCAGGTGGAAGGCACGCTCACCTGAAGACAAAACACCCGGCCCAGGTCGATCGCTCCCTGCTTGAATCATCGCATCACAAATGGCGGCAGCCATCTGGCGCTCGCTGTTGCCAGGAACGGCCGTTTTAATGGCCGCTGCCATCCCCGCCTCCGCCACTTTCCCCGCCTGTCGCTGATACGCGACTTCAGCGGGCGACTTGAGAATGCGCTGTGTAGACACCAATGTACTGCAATCTGTAAACACCATATTGGGCAAGGCGGATTGGAGCGCTGCAAATCGAGCGGCCGTTAACTGCCAAGATCCCATTTCAATCCCACATGTTGCTTTTGAACCAACCATTTGTTGAATCGCTTTGGCAGCAACCGCGTTCTTGTCATCCCCATCCGACCAAAAGAAATGATTTTGGAATACGGCCGTGTTTTCCAAGTAAAACCGTTCCATATCGCGGCAAACAATGAGAGGTTCTCCCTTAGCCGGTATGATGGCAAATTGAAAGGAGTCATACCCTCGCGTAA
>JANQSK010001213.1 GCA_028284105.1 Anaerolineae bacterium | reverse complement strand
ATTACCCTTTGTCTAATTTGCCATTCCAATTGAGGCCGATCGCACCAATGAACATGAACATTAGATGGCGAGGGTCTCATCCATTCGCCAAAAAAGAACCAGCGCATTTCGCTTCCCAAATCACAAGGAATGACACCTGCATTTTCAAAATCCCATTTTAAATCTGGAAAGAGTTCCTGAATAATTTGGGCCCCTTTTTCATGGATGCTGTGTGTTTGGCCACTTTGAGGAACGCCTTTGCGGGGAACAGGTTTATCTAATAAGCGGTCTTTTTCAAGGACAATGATTTCGTCAAACTGTTCAGAGAGAACACGTGCCGTCAAAAGCCCAGCAATACTGCCACCAATAACAATGGCTCGACTGTGTAATGGTTGATGATTGATTTTCATAAGATTTCCTTCAAATGATCAATTTAGGCACTTTATGGTCATGATGGCTTTCCCCAGTAGGCCCTAAAATTAATCAAACTATTTCATTTGCAAAAGTTGTGACTTGCTTGCTGGCTTCAACGATATGCAAGACTATATTTTGCAAACGATCGGAAATCGATCAGGTGACAAATTGTTTACAAAATGATTTGTGATGGGATTTAAAAAATTGGGGTGCAATTATTGGTTTGCGGATAATTGTGAAAAAAGTTTATCTGATCCGTGTAACCAAATCGGGCTTGTTAGTTCTTTTTCCCAAAGTTTCGATATGGTTTCATTAATTTGTAACCGACTATCCCCCCAATAGCCGTTTCCCGCATTGGGATTCCACATGGGCTGATTTTTCCAGTCAACGTTTATATATGCAACTGCTCGGATGACGTCTGCATTTTCATAGATGTAATCAAAATAAGGTTGATACCATTGCTCCCAAATATCAACGGCCGTAACCTCCCCCGCCCCACTGCCATCCGTGCTTGGCGGTGCATAGGTCAAATATTCAAGATCAAATCCCTGAGGGGTTGACTCGGCGATCATCACCGGTTTGTTATGCTCTCTTGCAAATGCGAGAAGCTCATCGTGCGCATACCGACGGAATTCGAAATAAGAAGAGCCCACCCAATCCACATACTCATCCCCCGGATACCAGGCTTCAAGAGGAAAGTTTTTGTATCTAGGAATTGGTGCCGTAGCTGATTGCCAAACCGTCGCGAAATTTTCAACATTCATCTCTCGCCAAACGTCGACTATATGTTGAAATGCAGCGATATAGGGCTGGGGTTCATAATGATTCCACGGCCCATCAAACTCATAGCCAATTCGTACAAAAACGGGACGATTGGCATCTTTGATGAATTGACCTAGCTCTTTAACGGCCGAATCATGCGTTCCATTGGTAATATTTTGTAAATTTTGTCCAGTTTCATCGACCAGAAAAAGCCCAATGGAGAGCGCAGAATTAGGGTTCTCATTTATGCTTGCCTGTGCATTGATGTCCCCAGACCCCCAATTCGCATCCTCTTTCAATCCGAACAATAAAATTGATTGATTCCCCTCACTAATATTTGTGTATGTAGTGACGCCACCAGGCTCTTGATTGAAGTGGGATTTATAACCTGTCACCGCTCCTAAATCTTGCCCAATAATAAACAAAGTTTGACCAGCTGGTGGTGTAAATTTCCCAATAATTTGATTCTCAGGCACAATGAACTCGCTCTGTGTGTTGCTCCCGCAGGCAGAGAGTAAGAGTATGAACAGTGAAACACAAACAATAAGCCGCCACATTAGCCCTTTAAACCACTCGTCACAACACCACGCATAATGTACCGTTGAGTGAAGAAAAAGATGACAACAGGAACCAACATATAGACAACAGAACCTGCCAGTTTGAGAGATACGATTGGATACCCTTGTGGATTTGTATACCCTGCGCCGGATAAAACGGCCGCTAATGTCGTCGTTCTATCTGATAAATACAAAATCGGCATAATAAAATCACCCCAAACGAACATGAAGTTCAAGATAAAAGATGTTGCTATTAGGGTAACTGCGTTAGGTAGAATGATTTGTAAAAAGATACGATAAATACTGGCTCCATCAATTTCGGCAGCCTCTTCTAATTCCTTTGGAAAGGACATGAAAAATTGCCGAAAGAGGAAGATATGAAATGGACTTGCTCCTAACCCTAACAAAATCCAAGGTACATAATCAAGTAAATCTGACACGCCTATTAAATCAATTAGAGCCCGCCGTAATAATGTAAATAAAATAAATTGGGGGATGATATACACCCCTGCTGGAATTAATATCAAACCAACAACGATAGCGAATAGCTGAACTCGACCAAATGCTGGAATTCGAGCAAAAGCATACCCTGCCATACAGCTGGTAATCACGGTTAAGCTCGCAAAAACAAGAGAGAGGAAGATGGAATTTCGAAAAAAACGACCAAATGAAATTTCTGTAAATACTTTAACGTAGTTATCCCATTGGAAAACAGCAGGCAGAATTTGGAGCGATTCAGTGACAAGGTCCGACTCAGCTTTAACGGAACTTAACAACAGCCAGATGACTGGGATTGATACGATAAATGCCAAAATAATTAAGAAGGTATGAAGTCCAACAGATGACCAATCAATACGCCGAGGTTGGGTTTGGGTTTGGGGAGAACGGGTTGATAGTTGCATACCTTAATCCTCGTTTTCGTAATGTACCCACAAAGGGGCTGTACGGAACAAAATGACTGTGAATACCACAATGATGATGACTAAAAACCAAGTGAGTGCCAAAGAATAGCCTAAACGCTGCCGCCCAAATCCTTGCACAAATGCATGAATCATAAAGAGATACACATTGCGCTGAGGAGCAGCTGATAAAACACCGGCATTGCTTCCACTCGGTGCCATGAGCAGCGGTAGAGAAACATATTGAAGTGCCGTAACAAGCGAGAGCAATAATTGATAAAAAATAAGTGGTGTCATGAGGGGGACAGTGATTCGCCAAAAACGTTGCCACCGATTCGCACCATCTACAATGGCCGCTTCTTCTAATGAATCTGGAATTCCTTGAAATCCAGCCAAGAAGATAATCATCCCATTACCAATTCCAGTCCAAACCGCCATGCTCGTGATGGATATCATGGCGTAATCGATCAACCAATTGACAGAAAAACCATCTATGAAAATGTCCATGAACTGGTTGATTAACCCAAACCGCTGATGAAAGAGTTGGGAGCCAATCGTTGCGATGGCTACAATTGGAATAATACTTGGAAGGTAAAAGATTGTTCGAAAGATCCCCCGCCCTCTAATGCGTTGATGAAGTAAATAGGCAATCACAAAAGATATGATGAGCCAAAGAGGCGTGTTTAAACCTGTCCAAATAAACACCCGTCGAAGCGACCACATGGCATCTGCATCTTCGAAAATGCGTGTGTAGTTGTCGAACCCTTTGAATTTAATGGTGTTTAACGCGGAATCGCCCAAAGGTGACCAGTTTAATCCGTCGTAATTCGTAAAAGAGAGAATTAACCCACCTATTAGTGGTAGTAATACGAGCGTTATAAACCCAAGAAGCCAAGGTGCAATAAATATATAAAACGCCATATTTTGCTCACCTTTTCTAGTGAGAAAACGTCTTTGTGGTTTAGACTTTGGGACGGGGTTTGCTTTTAATGTCGAGTTAGCAGCCATAGGTCACTTTTTTAACGAAGGGGCAAGGAAGCCCTTACCCCAACAGACAGATAAAAAATGAAAGGAGAAGAGAAAATACAATGAGCGAGGAGACATTGTATTTTCTTTTGATGCAAACTTTAAATTAACCGATGTTGTCGAGGCCTTCTTCGATAGCAAGGTTGGTTTCTGATTCAATCATATTTACTAAGTCATCAAAACTCAATGAACCGTTCAATGCTTGTTCCCAGTTTTGCAGGAATACTTGGCCAGGAACCATTGGTTCACCACCTGCTAAGAATGGGTTAAATTCTAAGAGATCGTTAGCGTAATCCAATTCGCTTTGAATTGTTTCCCATGCAGGCCCAGACAAAGGTCCATCTTTTGGAGTAAGATCAAGCTGAGATTTAAGTGCTGGTAATCCCCACCCAGAAGAGGCTCTAGCTACAGATGGTTCTTTTCCCATATACCACTCAAAAACTTCCCATGCTTCATTTGGATTACCAGCTGATGATGGGCAAACTGCACCAACGGCCGTTACACATGGATTGCTTCTTGTGCCATTCCATGTAAATGAAGGATACATTTTGATTTTCCCATCAGCTAAGTTGGCTTGGAATTCTTCATTTGGGTCACCTAAAATATTGCCGTGGAACCAGTAGCCTGTATAGAGCATCGCTGTGCGTCCCTCAACAAAATCAGGTCCAAACCAATTTGCGCTTGGATTAAGTGGACTTGTCATAGCACCATCAACAGCCATGTCGTGGAAGAAGGAAATGGCTTCTAAGGCAGCATCGTTCCCGGCAATATTGGCAGATTTGAAATCATCCGCAAATAATGAGCTGTCTGAAGCGTTCACTAAGTGCATCCACCAACGATCTAAGAAGCCCGTATATCCATCAAAACCAGTAATCGCATTGAGATCGCCATCTTTCACAACCACAGAGCGTGCAACATCAGCTAAATCTTGAGCGGAAGGTGGTGAAGTGAAATCAGGTGCATCTATCCCAGCTGCTTCAAATGTTGCTTCATTGACCCAAAGGAATTGATCGGGAGCCCAATCTTTTGCCATACCATAAATGGGACCAGAACCAACTTGGTCGGGTGCTTCGGCTTTGTAATAGTTATTGACATCGACTAGGTCATCTAAGCTTAATACGCCACTGCTGTTGAAGAACGGCGTGAGATCAAGCAGGATATTGCGTGCAAGCCATTGAGGTATGTCAAGACCGGCGCTTCGCATTAAATGAGGTGCCTCGCCTGATGCAATCATGGCAAAAAATCGAGTGGCATCTACATCTACACGAGTGAGGTTGATGTTATCGTAATCGCCATTGAATTGTGCAATATCATCATCAGAGATTTCATTGGCTTGATACATCATCACGACTTCAACCATTTCTTCTGCTGGTGGTGCATCAGAGGTTTCTTCTTCCATTTCCTCTTCTGCAGGAGCGGCTGTCGGATCTGCCTCTTCCTCTGAAGCGCTGCTACCACATGCGGCTAAGATCGCCCCACCCAGCGAAACGCCTGTCATTTTGAGCATGTCTCGTCGTGAAATTAAAACTTTTTTCATCTTTAACATATTTCTTTTCCTCCACTAAGGTTAATTTTGAAACGTTAAACTTAGGTTTTGTGGTTTTATAAAGGTGAAGTTCCTTTGGTGTTTATTTGGTTGTTTTTATGGAGCCTCCTTTTTCGGTAACAGTATCGGTAACGTTACCGAACAGGCAAAAAAATATAAACTTCTTAAAAATCTAGTTTGACCCAAGATAACAATCAATGCGATTTATTGAATAGGTCGACAACTTTCTCGAATAATCAGCTTAGTAGAAACTTTGTGAAGAGTGTGTTCGGGTTGCTTGCCATTGACCAATTGAATAAGCATATCTGTGGCAATTTGCCCCATTTCAATGACAAATTGATCAACTGTGGTTAATGGCGGATCGCAAAGTTGGGCTTCCGTTATATTATCAAATCCGATGACCGATAAATCATCGGGAATAGACAAGTCCAATTCTTTGGCTGCATCCATGACCCCAAATGCCGATTGGTCGTTGGCCGCAAATATCGCTGTGGGAGGTTCTGGTTGTTGTAAGAGTTCTTTGGCTAATGTGACGGCCGTATTTCTCAGATAATCACCGTGTTTAACGAGGGATTCATCGTAGGGGATATTGGCTTTATCGAGACCGTCTTTGTATCCACCTAATCGTCGATTCGCACTTTCAAGACCAATTCGACCGCTAATAAAGCCGATGCGCCGATGTCCTAAACTGATTAAATAGTCCATGACTTCAAGAGCGCCTTCTCTATTTGTTGATGTAACGGACGGGGATTCAGGATTTGAGGAGTTTGGATCGATGGTGACAACCGGATTCCCTGTATTAAATTTAGAGGCGAATGGTGCTACAACAATAACTCCGTCAGTTACACCATTGTTGAGTAACGACACATAAAATTGTTCTTGGGATTGAACTTCTTTTTTACTGCTGTCCCCGCCCGTGTAAATCAACAGGTCGTAATTATTTTCTCGAATAGCATTGTTCACCCCTTTCATCACTTCAATTGGAAAAGGTTGCGCAACATCTGGCATGATTAAGCCGATGACATTGTTCCGACGACTGCGCATCGAGCGAGCTGCTAAATTGGACGCATAGCCTAATTCTGATATAACACTCTGAACTTTTTCATAAGTTGAAGGGGCAACATCATCTTTATCATTTAACACACGTGATACTGTAGACACCGAAACGCCAGCTGCTTCAGCAACATGATGAATTGTTACGACGCCTTTTTTTCCCATGTGAAAATTCCCTCAAAGATGTTTATGGTAACGTTGCCGATAACGTTACCGGTGAATCGGATAGTATCATAGCATTATTTGATTGTCAACAAATAACGGTGCTGAAAAATCAACTTTTTCAACAACAGAGATATCATCATCACGACTTCCAAAAGCGATTTTGCCTGAACTTGATACGGCAACGGCCGTTGCTCCCCTACCCTGTTTAATTGGCCGCCATGCGGACTCTACACTCAATTCCTTTTGAGGTACTTGGTATGCGACTTCATCACCTACAATGACATAGTTTTGGTTGGTTGCAAAAATTGCAGTTACCTGCTTTGTAAATGAAGAAACAAGTTGCCAAACTTTTTCATTCCAGCCAAATAAACCTTCTGCGCAGCCAACAATAATCTGCTCATTGTGTTCGAAAATAACTGTAACAGGTACTGAGGCCATTGGGAAATCAAGGGATTGCCACGCTCGCCCGCCGTTTGAGCTTTGGAATACATTGCTTTCTGTGCCAATCCAGATTGTTTGATTGGTTTCATACTGGTTAGAAATGGAAATGCAATTGACATGCTGATCATAAAGACCAAAATTCCAGCTACTCCATTTTATACCTCCATTACGAGATACAAAAACACCATCTTCAATAGAAGTAGCAAAAACAGTTTGGTCGTTTGAAAAATTGGGTGACAGAGCTATCTTGGAAATGATCGGTGCGGGGTTGGCTAAACGAGAGGCTTGCCAACTATCACCCCCATTATCAGAACACAGGATTGTTCCTGATGATGCAATAAAAACGGTTTGATCATTCACATAGTTTGGTGATGTAGCAACGGCCGTTATCGTTAAGTCTGTTTCCAGTTCAAGGGATGAGAGCCCATTTTGCCAACTTTGCCCACTATCTTTTGAGATTATTAGTCCGTTTTGGCAACCTGCATAGATCGTTTCGTTATCACCAAAAGCGAGATCAAAAAGTATATTGCTCATGATTAAGGCTCCTGCGACTGTTCCGGCTTTTTATGATGAACAATAACATCCGTAGTAAGTGCTAAAGCAGCTCCTTTTACAGCATTGACAACGGCCGTTTCCATGACACCAGACGAATCCCATAGCTTTTCGGAATCTCCATTCATAATTTGCCCAGTGTAAGCATCAAAATGAACGCCAGAGTGAGCCATGCGGAGACGGGCCATGATTTCACTGGGATCGTGGCCACTGTTTTTAATGATTGTTCGCAAAGGCTCTTCAAGCGCTCTGCCTAAGATTCGGAATGCTGCCCGGCTATCTACATCTTCAGACAACTTTAATTTCTCTTTTAATGCAGCTTGGCATTCTAGATAAACCAATCCACCGCCTGGAACAACACCGGATTGTAAAGCTTGGCGTAACGTGCTCGTTGTA
>JANQSK010001203.1 GCA_028284105.1 Anaerolineae bacterium | reverse complement strand
TAATGGACAGCTTGCCTCGGCCGCTCACATCAGGCGTTACAATCCGCATATCCATATGCCGACCAGACCCAATCAGCTTACAGGAACGACATTCTCCACAAGGCACATTGGGCTCTTGACAATTTACAGCCTGGGCAAAAACGCGTGCCAATGTTGATTTTCCAATGTGATCAGGACCAGTTATCAAATAAGCATGGCCAATGCGATCATATTCAATCGCACTCTGCAACAGTTTGACAGCCCATTCATGCCCAACAATTTGATCCCAGCTACTCATGCGTTTATTTTAGTCGAATCTTTTGATTTTCCCATTATCTATAAAACAAATTATCAATCTTTATCTGACAAAACGTTTTTAATAAATTCTTCTTTTGTATTTTTATGGGGAAAGGGTATTTCAGGAATCGGTATTTTTAAAGCGTTACAAAGTGGTTCCCAACCATCACTCGCCTCCCAAACAAGTAATCGATCTGCAGGGGCATTTGCTTTGACCGTCTCATTCCATCGATTAAAAAGCGCCATGCTAGCCTCCTTATCACCAATGATTGGATGAATAGGAAATCTTGTACGAGATAATTCAACACTGGTATCGGTAAGTAATCCCGGCGGGCGTTTACGAGGCGCATAAATTGTTTTTCTGGCACTTTCCCACCATTGATGAGCTGGTCGAACTGACAATATGATGAGTGCATCAGGAAAAGCACGGCTCAATTCAGGCCAAAAAGCAGAGGCAGGCCAATCTACGGCAGCTCCATACTCGGCAAGCGATGCATGCCAATCAGGATGCCCACCAAAAGCTCCTTCATGCCAAAAAGAGATATGTTCTGGATTGGCTAACAGTTCACGCATGTGATAACAAGGCTGTCCCAATAAATGCTCCAAAGCAAATTTCAACGAAGAGGTTCCTGTTCGCCCCACACCTGCACCAACAACTTTCAATCCCATTTCAACCTCCAATTGAGCCCCATCCTAGCATTTATTATTTTCTTCTTCAAAATCGTGATATAGTTTGCGGGCTTGTAAGTTTCCTACTTGAGAATAATCCCAGCGCCTTTCGCATTTTTCCAAAAAATTTTATTCGGAGAACCACATGCCTATCCATGAATTGGCTGGACAGCCAGCCCCGTATGAACTCTTACCAAACATACCCCGTCTCGTATCTGCCTACTACATTAATAAACCAGACCCTAACAATCCAGATGAGCAAGTCGCTTTTGGCACATCAGGACATCGCGGCACCTCACTCGCTAATAATTTCAACGAAAATCATATATTAGCCATCAGCCAAGCCATCTGTGAATATCGTCAATTGAATAGAATCAATGGGCCTCTTTATCTTGGGATGGATACGCATGCCCTTTCTGAAGCGGCGTTGTTTTCAGCCATTGAAGTGTTTGCGGCTAACCGGGTTGAAACGTTTATTCAATCAGGAATGGGCTATACACCTACACCGGTAATCTCACACGCGATATTGATTCACAATAATCGACAAAAAGGGAGCATAGCCGATGGTGTTGTCATCACGCCGTCACACAACCCGCCGAATGATGGCGGGTTTAAATACAATCCCCCTTCAGCTGGACCGGCTGATACATCAACAACCCAATGGATTCAAGATCGCGCCAATGACATTATGCGTGAGGGATTAACGGCCGTAAAACGCACCCCGCTCAACAAAGCGCTCAAAATGCCAAACGTCCATGAGTACGATTTCATCACCCCTTACGTGAATGAACTCGACCAGATATTGAACATGGATGCCATTGCCCAAGCAGGTCTCAAAATTGGAGTTGACCCCATGGGTGGGTCAGGCATCCATTACTGGGAACCTATCGCTGACAAGTTTGGCTTAGACATCGAAATCGTTAATCGGCGTATTGACCACACCTTTTCATTTATGACGGTTGATAAAGACGGCAAAATTCGAATGGACTGCTCCTCGCCTTATGCAATGGCAAGTCTTATTGGCTTAAAGGATAAGTTTGATATCGCCTTCGGCAATGATCCTGATTATGACCGACACGGCATTGTTACCAAAGGGTCTGGCTTGCTAAATCCAAATCATTATTTGGCAGTTGCTATCAACTATCTCTTCCAAAATCGCCCAAATTGGGCCGCGGGTGCAAAAATTGGTAAAACGCTTGTCTCCAGCTCCATGATCGATCGGGTATCTGGAAAGCTAGGTCGGGACCTTGCAGAAGTTCCGGTTGGCTTCAAATGGTTTGTTGATGGGCTGGTGGATGGAACGTACGGCTTTGGCGGTGAAGAAAGTGCAGGGGCTTCATTCTTACGGCATGATGGCACGGTTTGGACCACAGACAAAGATGGGTTCATCATGGATTTGTTGGCAGCTGAGATTACGGCCGTTACGGGCAAAGACCCTGGTGAACATTATCAAAACCTCACGGCCAAATTTGGTTCACCAATCTACAAACGCTCTGAAGCTCCGGCCAATCGTGAGCAAAAAGCGGTGCTTAAAGGGCTTTCTGCAGATATGGTCACAGCAACGGAGTTAGCAGGTGAACCAATTTTAGCAAAACTTACCCATGCCCCTGGCAATAACGCAGCCATTGGTGGGCTCAAAGTCGTCACTGAAAACGGCTGGTTTGCGGCCCGTCCATCTGGCACTGAAGACATTTATAAAATTTATGCGGAAAGCTTTAAAGGGGAGGCTCACATCGATCAAATTCAAGAAGAAGCCCAAGCGATTGTAAAAGCAACATTGGCAGCCGCAGGCGTGGGATAATCAACTGCTTGAGGAAATAGGTTGGCTTTTTGATTTCGTCCTATTCCAACCTGCTTAATGACCCACTCAACCTTGGTCAATAGCAATTTAACTAAATAGCGTGCTGAGTTATTCTTCGAAGCCTTTGAATAACTCAGCACGCTTATCTCATTGTCATTACTTGCTCAGCTGTTACCAAAACCAACCAAACAATTTCTTACACTAATTCTCTAAGATTTCAATACGTTCAATGGTGTCAGCTTCGCCACCAGCAGAAGGATCACGAATGGTGATTGAGCCGAGGACATCATCTCCTTCCATCAGTTGACCAAAAATAGTGTGGCCCCCAGTCAGCCAATCGGTTGGAATGAAGGTAATGAAGAATTGGCTACCATTGGTACCTGGGCCTGCGTTTGCCATTGCCAACTGGCCTCGCTTATCAAAAACAAGACCGTTATCCGTTTCATCTTCAAATTGGTATCCTGGGCCACCTGTTCCGGTTCCAGACGGATCGCCCGCTTGAGCCATGAAGTCGGGGATAACGCGATGGAAAATTGTGCCATCATAGAAACCTTCGTTGGCTAAAAAGACAAAGTTATTAACAGTTAAAGGTGCTTCATTCTCAAATAGATCAAGCACCATATCACCTTGGCTGGTGACAATACGAGCCTGATAATCAACTCCATCTTCAAGGATCATGTCTGGAAATGCGGAATAGAATCCATTTCTTTCGATTGGTTCTATTGCAGCAAGCGCCCGATCACTCTCAACGGCCGTTCCAACAGATCCGGATGACCCAGCAGCTGAGGGCTCAGGCTCCCTCTCAGGAATAAGTT
>JANQSK010001193.1 GCA_028284105.1 Anaerolineae bacterium | reverse complement strand
CCTGCCGAAAGTTGCGAGATTTCAGCAAGGATTGTTTCATCTGGTGTCTCGTTGGATGTCCCATCAGTGGAAGCAACAAGTTCATCTTCCGTTTGAGCGCGGACATCTGGATTGCTAATTTCATCTTGCACATTCCCACCTGTGGTGCGAGTTTCTTCGACTTTTGGTCCGCTGTCAGGGGTTGGGGGGATATCATCTGCCCCTTCGCTGCCTATCGCTCCAAAATCATCCTGCCCCCTATCATCCAGCTCAGGAAACGCCTCATCATCCATTGCTTCTTCTTCGATAACTTCTTCCGCTTCAGCAGTCACTATGACAATAACTTCTTCAACGACAGTTTCAACAACGGTAACTTCAACGGTTTCCCCTTCGACAACAACTTCCTCCGTCACAACGCGCGTGACTTCAACTTCAACCGTTTCGGTTACTTTCTCAGGACTACAGCTCATAATCAAAGCTGTAAACAAGAGTAGTAGAAGCAATAAGTAGATTAGGCGTTTTTTATACAATGGGATCCTCCTGTGGCAGTTGGGCATTTTGGCATGTGACCTATTGTCGGTTGTGATGAAGCCTAATTTTGAATTAAATTCTCAATTTCGTCTGAAATAATATTGATAATTAACTGGTCTAATTGGCCAACGGTATAGTCGCTATCAATCGAAACGGATGCACCTGAATCACCAGTTTGGCCACTGCTGCCATCATCGGTAATAAATATAAAACGGCCGTTTGTCATTTGGGCGAGCTGTCTAAAAATATATTGTCCCTGTTCGTCGAGCCCCGTGCTGGCGATTGGAAAAATTTTGATACCGGCTTCATTCGCTTTCTGAATTGAAGTGAGGTAGTTATCACTTTGATCATAGTCAAGATGGGGCGGTGCATCTGCAACCACAAAGATAAGCCCAATTCTATCATTGTCCCGCCATGCGAGATCATTGAGACCTTCAGCTAAGGCGCTGTGTAAATCCTCGGGATAGTCTCCGCCACCCCCAGCAGTGACTAGGGCAAGGGCATTCGCAAACTGATTGATATCGTCTGTGAACGGGGTCTGATTCGTCACATACTCTTCACCCACATCTCGATAGGTAATCATCCCATATTGAATATCAAGGTTGGTTGGCAAATTATTCACTTGCGTTGCAATAAATTGAATATTCTCTTTCAGTTCATTGAGTTCGTCTCGCATGCTGGCAGTCGTGTCAATTAAAAAGACGAGGTCGAGCGTAACGGCCGTATTATCAACAGTCATATCAGGAAGGGTAAATGTCCACTCTGTTTGGCTGGTGTCTAATGAGATGATTTCAGTTTGCTCGACTGCATTATGAGAGATGTTGAGGGTGTAGGAAACGGCCGTGTTTTCATACGTGTTCGGGAAAAAGAAGACAGAGCCATCACTATGAGTAGCTAGTTGAGTTACAACAGTGTCATCTGCTGAGATTGTGATTTTTGCCCCAACGACAGGCTGGGTTTGGCTGTCTAATACTAGAATACGTACCCGATCAGAAACATCTGCAAGCAGTATGTCATCTGAAGGATAGCCGTTCAAATAAGCTAAATAGGAATCAAAATCTAAATTATCGTCAATTTCGCCGGCTGAAAGTTGAGATGCCTGTCCTAATGGTGCATCGCTAGCTGCATTGTCCGTTAATTCAACAAATTCATCATCCGTTTGAGCTCGGACATCAGGATTGCTAATTTCACCCTGTTCATTCCCGTTTGAAGTTCGAGTCCCTTCAACTTTTGGTCCGCTTTCTGGAGTTGGGGGGATATCGTCTGAGCCTTCGCTACCAATGGCTTCAAAATCACCCTGCTCGTCTTCTTCTAGCTCTGGGAAAACCTCTTCCTCTTCCATTGCTTCTTCAGCCTCATCATCCATAGCTTCTTCGGCTGCTTCTTCAACGACTTCCTCGCTTGTGGCATCAGAAGATTCCGTCGCCGTGTCACCTGCTCCTCCACAACTGATTAGCAAAATAATCATTCCCATCAAAAAAAGTAAGATGAAAAATGGGCGTTTTTTGTTCAACGGTGTCCTCCTCAGGTAAATCGATGTTGTTCAAGATGGTGATATTGACACAAGGGTTTCTAAAAATAAACTCTGACAGTTGGCGATTCAATTACAGGATTTGAATACCAACTTAACCTGTAAAACTTTGTGGTCTATAAAATTATAAACGAACCAGGATGGAAATTGGTTCCACTTGGATTGTGTTAAAATTGAGCGTTATGACGATACAGGAACTTTGGATAGGGACAATCCTTTTTGAACTCACATTGTGGCTAGGGCTTTATCTCATTGGACGAGAACCGAAGAATGTTTTAGGGTGGCTTTCTGGTGGAGCAATGCTAGCTATGTCACTTACTCTCAGCACCTTTATGCTTGGGCAATATGCCCCTTCAATTCGGCTGGCTCAAGAACTGTTGACGTGGCGACAAATATTTTTTGTAACGGCCGTGTTCCTTTGGTTCCTTTCGCTTATTCGTCTTGTTCCCGGTGAAAAGCAATTTAGACAGCGATTGCAGCAGACACGAATTGCGCTCTTGATCGTGCTTGCTGGCACCATGATTTTTACGTTTGG
>JANQSK010000269.1 GCA_028284105.1 Anaerolineae bacterium | reverse complement strand
ATGCGCCCACATACTCAAGAAGAGGCGAGAGAAACTTTGGCCTATGTTGAATCTCTTCAACAGGCTTATATCGACAAATTTGGCGTTCGCTTTGTTTATCCAACAGACGAATGGTTTCTTGTTTCAGACCGCAGAGTGCCCCAATTGACTTATTACGACGATCAATCTCTACACGAAAATGGATTGGGGATGGTACGTCACTTTTTAGATGAGTGGAATGGGGTCCAAATCGAAATTAATGAGTGGCAAGTTGCTCACCAGGAGCAATCATTTGCATTTGGGTCTGTTACGTTGGTGACGGCTACCTTATTTGCAGATACGCTCGAAAAAACGGCCGTTCAATTCCAAGAAGCCACCAATGTTCCTATTCAGGTACTCCCCGTCGTCAATGAGCGGCTCGGTGACACGATTACGGTAGCAGGCTTATTGATGGCAAGAGATGTATTGGCCGCGTTAGAAACGGCCGTTTTAGGGGACCTTATCATGCTCCCCCGCGTCATGTTTGATCACCCAGACACCATTTCACTTGATGACACCACGCCACAAGATATTGCCAACAAGCTCAAACGCCCTGTAGCTCTCGCTGACACCATGGGTGACGTTTGGGATGCCCTCATTGGAGAATCAAACACCATTTACTATCCAGGCATATCACCTTCAGGCAGCATTCCAATCTCCCTCTTACCAGACGACGAACCCAACACACATTTATCGTAAAAGGTCAATTCGATGGAAGTGAATCTGTGGAGCACCCTTGCCAATAGATATCGAACGAAGAGAAATCGCTGCAGAATAAATTGGATAAATACATTTTCTGGCAAACTATTTAATCTACCAATATAAATTCTAAAATAGTGAGATCATAGCGATTTCTCGTCGCTGGCCTTTATTTGTTGGGCATCATCTTCGAGCCGCTTCCCTCGAAATGACTGATTTGTGATAGTTAAATTTTTAAATTATTTTTGGAAATTTCGGTGCCAAACGGCCGTTTTGTGTCCTTAAGCAATTCGCGAATGTTGCCCTCTTCCAAACCTGAAAAGATACGAATCTTCATGGCAGGGAATTGATCAACCAAAGAAAGCATACTCTGCACTTTCGCAATCATGCCACCGGTAACATCCGTTCCCCGAGAGCCGCCCAACGCTCCTCTGATTGACTCAAAATTTTCTTCCGAAATCAATGGAATCAACTGCTTTGCGTCATCATACACGCCTACCGTTTCACCCGCTAGCAGCAACCAGCTCGGCTCAAGTGAATCTGCAAGCGCCATCATCACTTCTTCGGTCGAGATGATAGTGCCACCTTGCTGCTCATCAAACGCCACATCTCCATGAATGACAGGCACTAAGCCAGCATTCAATGCCATTTGAACAGGCCGGTGAGCAATTTGTTCAATTTTCACACCTCGGCTAACCACTGGAGCAGACGGCTGCAACGTCAAAGCGGGTACACCCACAGCTTGTAGCGCTTCAACCACAATTTTATTTAATCGCGCGGCAGTCACGCTGACTTCGGCAAAACCGGCCCACTCTTCAGGCGTGTGGACCCCATTCCGGGTGCCATATTTTGAAGCCACCACATGCCCAAATGAGCCACTCCCATGCCCTAGCACCAATCGCAACTGAGGATTGTATTCCAATGCAGATTTAATTTCTAAGGCTACTCGTTCCAAAACATCATATCGAACGGATTCAGCTTGGGTTTTATCTGTGATCAGCGAACCACCGAGTTTAAGAAAAATAGTCATGAAAGTTTATGCTTTAAAATATTGGTTAAGCGTATCAACGGCCGTTTCGACATCATTCGTAAAAGTTAAAAAATCGACATACTCTTCACGCACATAAGCCGCATTGGCAAACGCGTTGACCGTTTGGGGCCACATCTCGCCAATCAAGACCATGGGCCGTTTTTGCAGTTCCCCCGTTTGAATAAAGGACCATGCAAGTGACATTTCAGAAAGTGTACCGATGCCACCTGGCAGCGTAATCATGGCATCATTCTGTAACACCAGATGCATCAAGCGATCGCGGAGCGTATCATATTTTATTTCTTCATTGATCCATTGATTGGGAACCGTATCAAATTGCCGTTCTATT
>JANQSK010001170.1 GCA_028284105.1 Anaerolineae bacterium | reverse complement strand
ATTACCGCGACTAAAAAACATCCAGCAAGAGTGGCTAGGCAAAGATTTAATCATCAAAGGGGATGCCTATTGGGACGATGCATCCTAATCGTGACGATTCAATGATCATCGGGGAATCACTTTACTTCACCGGACCCAATCAGGTTCAGCTCAAAAAATCAGAAATTGCTCCTCTCAACCCTAACCAAATATTAGTAGAGGCTATCGTGTCGGGCATCAGTCCAGGCACAGAGTTGTTGATGTATCAGGGACAGTTTCCTGAAGGGCTTGCCGCGGACAGCAGCATCGATGCGTTGGCAGAACCACTTACTTATCCCTTTAAATATGGCTACTCTATGGTTGGACGTGTTGTTGATTGTGGAAAAGAGGTTGATCCTAAGTGGCTTAACCAGCGTGTTTTTACTTTCCAACCCCACGAATCCCATTTTGTAACCCAACCTAACAGCGTGATTCCGCTTCCTGATTCGATTGCCTCAGAAACGGCCGTTTTTATCCCTAATATGGAAACGGCCGTGTCGTTCATTATGGATGGACAACCAGCAATTGGTGAGAAGGTGCTGGTTTTAGGCCAGGGAATTGTTGGCCTGCTCACCACAAAATTGCTTTCACAGTTTCCGCTTAAAACGATTATTACGGCCGATTTTTATCCCAATCGACGCAAACAGTCGCTTGGGTTTGGCGCAACACAAAGCTTCCACCCCATTGATGAAGGCAGCCAAATTCAAACCCACTTAAATGGGGAGGATTATTCTGGTGCAGACCTCACTTACGAACTTTCTGGGAATCCGAATGCGCTGAATTTAGGTATTGAACAGACGGGGTATAACGGCCGTATTGTCATCGGCTCATGGTATGGGCAAAAATCAGCTCCGATTCAAATGGGTGGCCACTTCCATCGCAGCCAGATGCAAATGATTAGCAGTCAGGTCAGTTTGATCGCGCCACAATGGAACGGCCGTTGGTCCAAATCGCGTCGCTTCCAAACCGCCCTTCACCATTTAGCAAACTTCGAAATAGCCCAACTGATCACACACAGGTTCCCATTTTCATCAGCCTCTGAAGCATACAATCAATTAGCCACCCAACCGGATCAAACCCTCCAAGTTATATTAACCTACTAATGCCTCTCGAACCCTGAGCCTGTCGAAGGGTGTCATAATGAGAACAGGCTTCGACAAGCTCAGCCTGCAGTCTTGGAAGAGCCCAAAAATACTCACAAAAAAGGAATCAAATCATGCCAATTATCAAGCACAATCCACAAGAACTTTTCCCACAATATCAAAACTACAGCCACGCCATCGAAGTGACTGGTGACTCACGCCTCTTGTTTATCAGTGGTTTAAATGGATATGAAAAAGATGGTAAAACGATGCCCGATAGTTTCGAGGAACAAGCTGAACTTATCTGGCAGCACATAGGCAATGTACTCAAGTCAGCCGGTATGGATTACAACAACATCATCTCAATGCGTTTTTATCTCGCTAGCCCTGAATATGATGAAGCAAACATCAAGCTCCGGAAAAAATATTTAGGGGATCATCAGCCGACACTTACCGTGATTTGCTGTCAACTTTTGGAAACCAATTGGAAATTAGAAATAGAAACAGTCGCCGCATCTGCATGATCCAATATAATCCCCTTCAAAAACAAAAGGAAGCATTTAAATGAGCTATATAGTTGCAGTTAAGCGAGATTTTGTAGGGCAGCACTTTTTGATTGGCGGAGATTGGGGACCAGAAAATGAATGGCATTCACACCATTACTATGTCGAAGTCCAACTTGAAGGGGGTTCTCTTGATAAACATGGTTATCTTGTGGATATCGTTGACATTGAACACAATCTGGAAGCACTTGTTGCTTACTATAAAGACAAGACATTGAACGATTTGCCTGAATTTGAGGGTTTGAATCCAAGCATCGAACATTTCTCACGTATCTTTGCTACCCAACTTGCGGAACGCATCCAAGCCCCCAACCTTACTCACCTCGCCCTCAAGGTTTGGGAAAACGAAATTGCATGGGCAAGCTATCGCCTCAAAATTAGAGATTAGAAAATGTGAGTAGTGGGTCGCATATCGATTTGACTTTTCACGACGACCCCTTCACAATTCCAAATTATGAAGGTTTTTCTACACACAATTGGCTGTCGGCTTAACCACAGCGAAATAGAAACGATGGCGCGTCAGCTTTTAGCAGCCGGGCATGAAATTGTGACTGAATCCGAGCAAGCGGATAAAGTCATTATCAACACCTGTGCAGTAACTGCCGAAGCGGCAAAAGATGCCCGCTCCATCACACGACGCATCCATCGCA
>JANQSK010001148.1 GCA_028284105.1 Anaerolineae bacterium | reverse complement strand
GTGGTTCATTACCCCAATTCACCACATCTACTAAGGTAGGATTATCAAATGAAAGCGTTTCAACCCTTATTGAAAACCTGCTTGGGAGTTGCCAACTGTTCGTATAAATTATTAATCGAACATCATCACCATGTTTAAATCCACTTTCATTCGAAAGAATTCTCGTAAACCTGTTTGGAGCTTCTATTGAAAAATTAAAATCATCATGATTGATTCGAGTCCATTCTTGAGCCGTCTGAGCCTGCTTACCTGTGTTGGTTCCAAAAGAAACAATAAATACGAGAATTGCAACCACAACGATAAATGTAAAGATGTTGTTCTTCATAAAATTATTCTCCGGCTTGTTCAAAACAACCCAATAATTCTAAATCCTCGTGTAATTTTAAGTTCAAATCAATAATGTCCAGATCCGGCAAAGTTAACATAATCATTTGATTTCCAGTTTGAGTAATATAACCATTCTCAATCCAGCAACCGTTTAAAGACAGGATTGGTAATGAGTCATTTAATTGGATAAATTGGCCTTGAGAATCTATTTGACCAACAAAACTCTTCTCAGGAGAGATAAAGTCTGGCCCCATGATTCCAATGGCATAATCCCCGTTTGGAGACCAATCCATATCTAATATCAATTCATTCATTGGCACTTGAAAGGTGGGAACATCATATTCACCTACTCTATACGTTACAAAACCGAACTCATCAAAGTTTTCACCAAAAATATAATTGTGGTTGTATCCCAAAATAAAAAAATCATTATTAGCGGACCACGAATAATAATAATTATTTGAAAAATCAACATCTCCAAACTCGGTTAATTGAACAATTTCCCCAAGGTTCGAATTTAATACAAAAGCCTCTCTAAATACACGGATTCCATCTGTAATGCAAAAGCTTGAAAATGCGATGTCCGAATTATTCTGACCGGTTTTAAGGTTGCAGAACTGACTAGATTCAACACCTTCTTTGATACTATAATCATCAGGTTTTAAGGCGTATGTATCAACAATTTTATTTGTTTTTAAATTTAAAATTTCCAATTCCCAAAGCTGTTCTCCTCGGGTACATTCAAACGGATTGTTTCTACAAATCCCGATTTTTGAATAGGCAAGTTGCTGTGAATCGGCTAGAAATATAGGAGTAGATTTCCAATCATCGTTATCATTGATTGTTTCCCATTCTTGAGAATCAATATGAAATACAAGCAGCTCACTATTTACTTTTGAATCATTCTCATCAAATGAATAACGTGAAAAAACCAACATTTCACTATTTGCTGACCAACTTATATTTTGATGAGGACCGGTGTAGCTAGGTTGAAATCCAAAATCTATTGTTGACAGAAATTTTTCTGTTCCTAGTTCAAAAATATGAAGATTTTTATCTCCAGTAAAGGCCACAAATTCACCGTTTGGCGAAAAATAATGAAAACTTGTTAGGTTAAAATTCGAAATAGGTATTAATTCTTGACTTGCGTTTAAAGTGACTAGAAATAATTTACTTCCACCCGTCACGTTTTTTTGAGTAAAGTAAATTTTTGTCAATGATTTATCATCATTTTTGAGAATACAACCAGATAGAAACAAGACTGTTGCAAAGCAAATGAGAATCATTTTCCACCAAAATTTGTTCTGAAAAAACATCTATTTCCCTCAAATCTAATTTTCATCTTCCAAATTCAAAACTGATAGCTCATCAGTACATCATAAATCAACAGAATTTATTCCCTAGTCCCCAATCACCGATCCTCAATCCCCAATAGACCAATACACCAATAACCCCACAGCTACTTTGTGCCACACACACATTGAGAACTATCCCCCTCACACCTAGAATGACGCTTACTATGTGAGCGGAATCTTCAGACATTTTTCCGTCTACAAAATGAACATTTCCATTTTCGTATACCTTGACAGTTGACGAATATCGTAATTCTACTTATGCTACCCCTCTACACATTTGATGAATCATGCGTATTCTGTTTTTAAACATGATGAGATAATTGATTCACTCAGAAAAACGATTTTTATATCAATGCGTTCGTAAAGATCAACTTCGTTTCAATAGTAAGAAGAAAAGAAAACCGATTGAATTAAATTGATGTACAAGATTTGTAGTATATCGAGATAGAAGACCAAACTTCTATTAGGGAAAGGAAATTCATGAGTAAATTACAACAATTGCTAGCTGAACATGACTATTTGTTGGCAGATGGCGGTATGGGCACCATGCTTATGGGCTTAGGACTAGAGCAAGGTGATCCGCCAGAAACATGGAATGAAATTCATACCGACAGAATTCAAGGTGTACACGAAGCATACATTGAGGCGGGTGCCCAAATTATTTTAACCAATACTTTTGGTGGCACACGCTTTCGTTTAAAACTACATAGACTGCAAGATAAAGCCTACGATTACAACAAAGCAGGGGCTCAATTAGCTCGTGCCGCTGTAGATGAATCTGGCAAAAATGTCATTGTGGCTGGATCAATTGGTCCTTCTGGTGAAATTATGGCACCCGTTGGCGACCTTCTTTTTGAAGACGCTGTAGAAGGGTTTGCTGAGCAAGCCAAAGGGTTAGCCGATGGTGGTGCTGATATTCTCTGGATTGAAACAATGAGCGATCTACTTGAGGTTGAAGCGGCCATCACAGGTATTCGGCAAGTGACCGATTTGCCTATCGTATCAACAATGACGTTTGATACAAACGGCAACACGATGATGGGCATCACCCCAATGAAAGCGCTCAACGAACTCAGCAAAATGAATCTAGCTGCCATAGGTGGTAACTGTGGCAATGGTCCTGAAGAGATTGAAGGCGTCATTCAAAAGATGTATGCCACCAATCAGAACCTCACGCTTGTTGCAAAATCAAACGCTGGGATTCCTGAATACATTAATGGGCATCTCCATTACAACGGTACGCCTGAGGTGATGGCCGAATATGCAGTTAAAGTCAGAAATTTTGGGGCAAGTATCATAGGTGCATGCTGTGGTAGCTCACCGGAACATATCAAAATGATGCGCCAAGCCTTAGAAATAAATCCGATTAACCGTGTTGTGATTGAAACGGCCGTTGAGACCGCAGCACCACAAAAAGAAAGACGACGGAGGCGTCGTCGGGGATGAAATAGCGAATGAGTAGAGAACGTCGCAGAAGCCGTAGAAGGACACAGGAAGTAAAGGTTCAAGAGCCAAAAAAGCCAGTCGTCCAGCCGGGGACTGTCGGGGGGTGGTACAAACCATTAAAAGACCCCGACGTTGAAAAAATCCACAATGCGGCTCTCGACGTTCTCGAAAATATCGGTATAGAAGTCCTTCCCTCCGAAGCCCGCGATATATTTGAAAACGCGGGTGCAAAGATCGACCCCGACAAAAATCGCGTTTATATTCCCCGCGAACTTGTCGAAGAAGCCCTATCAACCGCCCAAAACGAAGTTTTATTAGCTGGCCGTGACCCCAAGCATGATATGATCTTGGGGGGTCAGCGCGTTTACATGGGCACCGGTGGTGCTGCCGTTAAAATCCTTGATTTCGAAACGGGGCACGTCCGCGAAACGGTCCTCAAAGATGTAGCTGATGTGGGCCGCCTCACTGATGCGCTAGATAACATTCATTTTTATCTTCGATGTTGTGTTGCTCGCGATTTATCTAACGAACTACTCGACATTAACACCTTCTACGCCTCAATTGTAAACACCACTAAACACGTTACTGGCAATGCCTTTACGCCTGAATCAGTTCAAGAAGTGGTTGAACTCGGCTCTTTGGTGATGGGCGGGCGAGAAAAATTACGCGAACGGCCGATTTTATCCTTTACCAACTGTTGGACCGTTAGCCCTTTGCGTTACGCACCTGAGACAGTTGAAGTGCTTATTGAGATTATTCGTCAAGATGTGCCAGTGTTTATCTCATCTGCCCCACAAGCAGGTGCAACAAGCCCGGCAGCATTAGCTGGCACGCTCGTCCAAATTCATGCAGAAGAGATGTCAGGCATTACCTTTTGCAATTTGGTTAAACCAGGTTGTCCCATCATCTTAGGGTATGTACCATCTGTCGCTGATTTGAGAACGGGCAATTTTACAGGCGGCTCCGCAGAATTTGGCATGATGAACGCAGCTGTGGCTCAGCTTGGCCAATATTGCAATTTACCTGTTTACAACTCTTCTGGACTGAGTGATTCAAAACTACCCGATGTTCAGGCAGGGTATGAAAAAGGAATCACCGGACTCGCTGCAGCGTTAGCAGGCTCCAACTATATTCATCATTCTGCAGGCTTCTTAGAATCATTGCTCACCATTGCATATGAACAATTTGTGATTGATGATGATATCAACGGTTCTATCATGCGCATGGTGCGCGGAATCGAAGTGACGGATGAAACATTATCACTAGATGTCATCGAAAAGGTCTGTCTTGGAGAAGGGCATTACCTCGGAACAGAACAAAGCCTTGATCTGATGAACACGGAATATTATTATCCCCACACCGCTGACCGCCAAAATCGTGACAATTGGCTTGCGGACGGTGGTCTAAACATGTGGGAGGCGGCCCGAAATCGCACCCGCCATATTTTAAACACGCACAAACCAACCCCAATCGATCCAGCCATCGACAAAGCCATTCGGGAGCGGTTTGAAATTGTGATGTAATTGAGAGAAAAGAGAAGAGAGTAGGTGGTTAATGAGGCTCATTGGTGAATGGATATATTAGTTATATTGGTGCCTTGAATTTAATTAATATTACTAATATCACGAGCATCACTAATATCACTCATTAATCTCCAAAATACACCCCAAAACTGGAGGTTCATTTGCCTATAAAACTAATAAAACAAGCCCTTAACGGGGATCGTCCGCCGCCGCGTATGTGGCGAAATCATGATATCAAGGATAGCTACGATGTCGTGATTATTGGGGGCGGCGCGCATGGCTTAGCCTGCGCATACTATCTTGCTAAAAACCACAACATCACCAATGTGGCCGTTTTAGAAAAGCGCTATATTGGCTCGGGTGGAAGCGGTCGGAATACAACGATCATTCGAAGTAATTACCTTACTCCTGAAGGAGTGCGTTTTTATAATGAAAGCGTCAAGCTCTATGAACAGATGTCGGTTGAATTTGATTTCAACGTGATGTTCAGTCAACGGGGTCATTTTACGCTAGCACATACAGACGGTGCCTTGAGAACGATGCGACGGCGTGCAGAGGTCAATCAGCTCCAAGGGGTTGACTCTCGTGTGGTCTATCCTGACGAAATTAAAAAGCTCTGCCCCCCTATCGATGTGTCAGAGCATCCTCGCTACCCCATTATGGGTGCGCTCTATCACCCTCCAGGGGGCATTATTCGTCATGACGCCGTTGTTTGGGGATACGCTCACCACGCAGACAAGATGGGTGTGCACATTCATCAACTAACTGAAGTGACGGGGATTGATGTGGAGAATGGCAAAGTAACGGCCGTTCAGACCAATCAGGGGCGCATTAAAACGGGCATGGTGCTAAACGCCACGGCCGGTTGGTGTACCACAATTTCGGACATGGCCAATGTTCGTTTGCCAATCACCACCTTCCCCCTTCAAGCAACCGTCACAGAACCGCTCAAACCATTCCTTGATACCATCATCGTCTCGGGAAGTCTACATGTCTACGTCAGTCAATCTGACCGTGGTGAGCTTGTCATGGGGGCCTCTGTGGATCCGTTTGCTTCCTACAATATGAAAGGCTCTCTCAACTTTACTGAAGGGTTAGCAGGGCATATGCTCGAACTGTTCCCATCCCTTAGCAATGTCCGCATTTTGCGTCAATGGGCCGGTTTATGTGACATGACACCTGACTACAGCCCCGTTATGGGATTCACTCCCGTTGAGGGCTTTGTGGTTGACGTTGGCTGGGGAACCTATGGATTT
>JANQSK010001130.1 GCA_028284105.1 Anaerolineae bacterium | reverse complement strand
CATTTTCTTTGTCCGTGCTTTCAGCAGGCTCATCACTCCCTGGTTTCTTGTTTGGTGGGGTTGCTTTGTCTCTCATTGTTTATCAAACACTTTATGCAGGGCGGCGTCAGTCGATATTGCCAATCAGTGGTTTTGGGTTAGATGAGCATTTGATTTTGCCTGTTCTTGTCTTGGCCATTCAGCCCACGATGTATATCGCTAAAGTAACGGCCGGTTTATTAGAGAATGAATTGCAACAAGATTATGTCCAAGTTGCTCGAAGCAAGGGGCTAAGCTGGATGCGCTTGCTGTGGCAACACGCATTTCCGAACATGTTGGCTCCTGTTTTGCTGACCATCGGTGAATCGATGCGTTTAATGGTGGGCGCCCTTGTTATTGTTGAAGCGATTTTTATTTGGCCGGGGATTGGCCGCATCTTTCTGTTGACGATTGGTATTCGATTAGACGGCCGTCCCACTGGAATTTACTTTGGTAATCCCCCTTTAATGGCATTTATTACAGTCTTTTTGGGCGCAATGCTTCTTTTTGCGGATTTAATCGCCACGCTCATTTCTAGCGCGGTTGATCCGCGATTAACGGTAGAGAAAGGGTAGCCATCTATGACACGTCGAAATTTTCCACTTTCAATTGGCTTTGTTATTACTGTTCTGTATTTACTGATTGCGGTTTTTGGCCCTTCAATAGCTCCCAATGATCCCTATGAAGTGTTCAATGATGCCATTGTGGTTGGTGAGCAACGGTATCTGCCAGCATCTATTCCTGTCCCTCCTTTAGAACTCCCTCAATTTCGATTGGGAACGGATAATGCGGGACGCGATTTATATAGCCGACTTTTGTTTGCCGTGCGCCCTACCTTGATTTTAGGCATTTCCATTGTCATTGTGCGAGTGGCTGCCGGACTTGTATTGGGTTTGATAGCGGGTTGGTATCAGAAGCGGACCGAACGATTTATTGATAGCTTAATCAGTATTTCTCTTTCGATACCTTTGTTGATTTTTGCCTTGGCAGCCCTGTCGTTTATGGGGAGACGTGAACTTGTCCACTTTATTCTTGCATTAACGTTGACGGGGTGGGCAAACACGGCCGTTTTTATTAAGAATCGCACCCAAACCGTGATGAAAGCCCCCTTTATCGAAGGAGCGAGAGCGGTAGGTGTCAAATCCTATGACATTTTGAGACGGCACATTATGCCGCAAATATGGCCTGCTTTACCCTCGTTAATCGCTTTCGAATTAGGGGCTGTGTTACTGGTTATTGCTGAGCTTGGCTTTTTAGGCATGTTTATTGGGGAAGGGTTTGTTTTAACGGCGGCAGATCCCAATAGTGCCGGAAATATCACCGTCGGACTCACATCTACGGTTCCCGAATTGGGTCAAATGCTTTCTGACTTTTGGTCAAAAATGATTCGGACGCCGTGGGAAATTGCGATTGTAGGCTTTGTGATCTTTTTACAAATTTTTGCGTTTAATATGCTGGGTGAAGGATTGCGTCGTCAAATGGATGTGACGGTGCCTAGACGCTCGTGGTGGCGAAAAACGGCCGTTTTACCCCAAGCTGAGGTGGTTCAATCATGACTCTACTCCACGTTAAAAATTTGAACACGCACTTTTTTACCGAACAAGGCATCGTCCATGCTGTGAATGGAGTTACCTTCGAACTTCAACAGGGCGAATCTCTTGGTATTGTGGGCGAGAGCGGTAGTGGGAAATCGGTTACCGCCCTGTCTATATTGGGGCTTGTCCCTTCTCCTCCAGGTAAAGTGGTTGATGGAGAGATTCTTTTTGAGGGAACCAATCTGCTTAGCTATTCAGAGCGACAGTTGCAGGCAGTACGCGGTCGCGAAATAGGCATGGTCTTCCAAGATCCAATGACCTCCCTCAATGCGGTTTTACCGATAGGCAAACAGCTCATCGAAGGGATGCAGCTCCATGAACAACTTAGTCGGGATGAAGCCAAGAAGCGAGCCATTGATTTACTCTCATTAGTGGGCATCCCAGATGCTGAAAAACGGTACAATGATTACCCGCACCAATTTTCTGGTGGACAAAGACAGCGTGTTTTGATTGCAATGGCTTTAGCTTGTAACCCCGCGTTATTAATTGCTGACGAACCTACTACAGCATTAGATGTGTCGATACAGGCTCAAATTGTTGAGCTTGTTCGCGGCTTAAAAGAAAAATTAGGTATGGCCGTGATCTGGATTACTCACGATTTAGGGGTTGTGGCTTCTCTGGTGGATAAAGTGGCGGTTATGTATGCGGGTCAAATTGTTGAATTAGCCCCTGTTCGAGAACTGTTTCGACAAACGAGTCATCCCTACACAGAAGGGTTGCTTGCATCATTACCCAAAATTGACCAAACAGACCGTAGCCGGCTGGTTCCAATTGAAGGTCAACCCCCAAGTATGTTTGAAAACCCAAATCGCTGTTCATTTGCGCCAAGATGTCGCTATGCAGTTGACGCTTGCTGGCAAGAAAAACCTGAGCTTGAAACCATTGATCCTGATCATTTAGTGGCCTGTTTTCAATGGGATGCCGTTAGAGCAAACGATGAAATGGCGGTTAACTGATTGACCATTAAAAAGATTATGAACGACACACTAATTCGCATAGACAATCTGAAGAAACATTTTCCAATTTACGAAGGAATTCGGCAACGTCAATCAGGTGCAATTCAGGCAGTTGATGGTCTTAACTTTGAGATCAAACGGGGTGAGACGCTCGGATTGGTTGGAGAAAGCGGATGTGGAAAATCAACTACGGGAAGATTGCTCCTTCAACTATTGGAACCTACGGATGGGCAGGTTTATTACAAGGATAGTAGCTTAGCTGACCTGCCCGAAGAACAGATGCGGTTAAATCGGCGGCATATGCAGATGATTTTTCAGGATCCTTATTCATCGTTAAATCCTCGAATGACGGTTGCTGAAATATTGGAAGAGCCACTCCGGGTGCACAACATTGGGGATCGCGCTTCAAGATTGGCGCGGGTGAGTGAGCTGTTGCGCTTGGTGGGTTTGGAACAAGAGCATGCAGAACGGTATCCACATGAATTTTCTGGAGGTCAGCGTCAGCGAATCGGTATCGCCCGAGCATTGGCAACAAAACCGGAATTTATTGTGGCAGATGAGCCCATCTCATCGCTGGATGTATCAATTCAGGCGCAGATTGTGAATTTGCTTGATGATCTGAAGCAAGAATTGGGGTTAACCTATTTGTTTATTGCGCATGATTTGGCAATGGTTCGTTATTTAAGCGATCGCGTTGCCGTCATGTATTTGGGGCGAATTGTGGAGCTTGGGGAGCGGGATGCGGTTTTTGAACGGCCGTTACATCCCTATACGCAAGGT
>JANQSK010001118.1 GCA_028284105.1 Anaerolineae bacterium | reverse complement strand
CAACAAGTAATGGGATGATGCTGGCGTTTAGTCAGCAAACAGGACAACCAGAAGCCATATTACTTGATGAAGGATTATTGACGGATGTGAGAACGGCCGTTGCTGGTGCAATCGCAGCTAAACATTTGGCTCCATCCAAAATTGAGAAGATTGGCATTGTGGGAACTGGCATTCAAGCCCGATTGCAATTAGCCCATTTGAAGTATGTTACTTCTTGTCGTGATGTATTGGTGTGGGGCAGGGGAGAAGCCCAATTAAGTGATTATCAGCGTGAAATGACGGCGAGTGGATTTACGATCAAAACAACGCAAGATATTTCAGAACTACAGTCACAATGCCAATTGATTGTGACGACAACACCGGCAACAGAGCCAATTCTCAAATCGGAATTCTTAAAGCCTGGCACACATATAACGGCCGTTGGTTCTGATACGCCCCATAAACAAGAACTAGATAGTCAAATTTTAGCGAAAGCAGATCTGATTGTAGCTGACAGTATTCCTCAATGTTTGCTGCGAGGAGAGATATTCAAAGCGATTGAATCAGGTGATTTGAATGAAGAAGAGCTTGTTGAGCTCGGGCAAATTATTGCGGGGGAGAATAACGGCCGTTTATCTGATGAACAAATAACAGTCGCTGATTTAACGGGCGTTGCCGTACAAGATATTCAAATTGCAACGGCCGTTATTCAAGGAACGGTACTTTAAATTGTGTGCTGAATGAAAGTATATCGTTTCTGATATGTTATTCGTTCTTACAAGCAGGTTCTAAATTTTGAATACCATAAAACTCTTGCTCGGTGTCTGAGATATTGCGGTTCATTTGGTCACACGCAATTGAAATTACTTCCTCAATGTTTGTATGCCACATTCTCACTGTATTATCTTGGCTACTAGCAGCAATAAATTGCTCATTTGGAGAGAACTGAATAGAAGTGATTTTTTCAGTATGACCAACCAATATTCGAATTGGTGTCCCTGAAAAACGATCCCAAATACGGACCAAATGGTCATCACTGCTTGTTGCAATCATATTCCCCGATGAGGCTAATGCGACAGCTGTAATTCCTCGATCGGGAAGGCTGATTCGCATCACTTCTTCATATGTGGCCAAGTCCCACAAAATTGCATTTCCATCCAGCCCGCCTGAAAGAGCAAACATGCCTGCTTCGGTTTGATAAATGTTAATATCTTCAATTTTATCAGTATGCCCTTTGAAAATATGAAGCATTTCTTCAGTTTCAACAGACCAAAGCTGCAGAATGAAACGATTAATATCACTTGCTCCTATTGCCTCAAATGGTGTTAATAAGAGTTTGCCATCTGGTGAGAATGACGATTGATAGTTGATTGAAGTAGGGGAGATTTGCGATCGAGGGAAAGCTGAGATTCTTTCTGATGTTTCAGTATCATAAACGGCTCCCCAATTTTCCCTAAAACCTGGATGCAAAACGAGTTTGCCGTTTGGAGAAATTGCAAAACCACCCCCGTTTCCTGTTGTTGAATATCGATCTGAAAATTGATCGGTTGATTGATCCCATAAATATGAGTCAAAATCTTCCGTGATAAAACGTAGTGAACCGGATTGATTTGAAAATTGCAGCGCTAGAATTGGGGAACGGGTATCTTTTGAATTTTCTAATTTGCCAGACTGGATATTCCAAATATTAATCGTTTCATCAAGCCCTCCTGACGCTAATTGATTTCCCTCCGGTGAAAATACAACCGTTTCAACATCCTGAGTGTGCGCTCTAAAAACTATCGGTTCAGTGACAGCAAATGTTTCAAAAATAAAGATACTATTCTGATTAGCAGATGATATCAGATTGCCGTCTGGTGAAAATGCAACAGCATCTCGTCCCACACCATTCCACACTCTGACCAAATTGCCTGTGTCCCGATTCCAAAGTTGAATTTCATTATTGAAAGTTGTGATGGCAAATAAATTAGACGAAGGGGAAAAAGCAACGCCAAGCACTGGGTGATCTAAGACATTGGAGGAAGATTCATTCAAGTTTATTTGGCCGATTGTGAAGGACTGAATCAGTTCTCCTGAATCTAAAAGCCAAAGCTTTGCCGAGCCATCTAAGCTAGATGATAATAAATATTGATTATCAGGGGACAGGGCAATATCGGTAATCATTGCATCATGGGCATTTATCGTATTGAGTAAACGCCCATTGGGGATGTCCCAAATTCGAATTAGACCATCACTGCTTGCACTGATGCCTAATGTCCCATCTGCAGACATCTGCACCGATGAGACATTTCCAGATTGTCCCCGCAATCTCGTTTCTATTTCAGTCCCTGATAACTCAAATACAATTAATCTTGCTGCATCTCCACCGGCTAACAAGAACTTCCCATCGCCTGACACAGATATGCTGTTAAAAGCATCAAATTCAAATTCCGTGGCTTCCTCTTCCTCACCAAATTGATTTTGTAGTGAATCATTGTTAATATCAATTAAATCAACAACCCCAAACGTTGTGCTTATAAAAATTTCATTTTCTTGATTTGTAAATGCTATTGATGTTGCAAAGTTGCTTCTAAGAGCACTGCTTTGATTTAATTCAACGACATGAATTTCCTTTCCAGAACCAATTTCCCATAATCGAACAGTTCCATCTTCTAACCCAGCAGATAAAAGAGACTGACCGTCTGAAGAAAAATGAAGGTCTCGAATAGTAGAGCTATGGCCAGTAAAAATTTGAGAAATAATGCCATGGTTAATCGCATTTTGCAGCGCCTCATCCGCCTGTAAAGAGTACAAACCATTCAAACTGCTTATAGCTAATAGTGCGCTTAATTCACCAGTGTTATTACCAACTAAAATGCTGTTTGCTTCTGATGCTAATCGCAAGTATTCTGACTCTTGTAAACTTTCTTGTGTTAGAGCCTCTTGTGTTGCTAAGGCCTCAACTCGAGCAAGGTTGTCTTCAGCAAGTAGGGCATTTCGATTAGAAAGCCAACCTGTAAAAAGAGCTGAAAAACCAACCAGAACCAATAAACCAACTAAATAATAAGCGCGGCGGCGTAATTTGTTTGCGGCAATTGATTGTTCATCAGCTCTTTGTCGTTCGCTTTCGGCCAAATTCTGGGCTGTTTCTAGTTCCCGTGCTTGCCTTTCTAATTCTTCAGCTTGACGTTCTGTTCTTGCCGATAAGCTTGCATCTAAAAACAGATGCTCTTCCTGAGTAAGGATTACAGAAGTCACCTCTGACCATTTTGAAAATTCTTCCAAGCGACTACCACGTAACAAATAGCTATTATCCTTATTCGCATTTTGCCAATACTGTGCGGCTTCAGCAAGAAGGCGTTGTTGCCGGATATCGTGACGGCTTTCATCAAGCCATTGGCGTAATCGAGGCCATTCACGGAGCAAAGCTTCATGCGCAACCTCAATCGTTGGCGTACGTGTGATAGGGTCTCGGTCAAATGAGATCAGCCTTAAACGGCCGTAAGTTTCAATGACTGTCTCCATCACCATTGGAATCATTAGCAGAGTTCCCAATGG
>JANQSK010000264.1 GCA_028284105.1 Anaerolineae bacterium | reverse complement strand
GCTTGTTATGTGATTGCATTCAACATCATTTTTGGCAGCACGGGACAGCTGTTTCTATGCGTTGGTGCGCTAGCTGGGATTGGCGGCTATGGGGGTGCTATCTTGGCAGACAATTTTGGTTTGCCCATGATTGTGAGCATTATTTTGGCAACCATCATGGCGACTGTGGTAGGTGGGCTATTAAGCTATGTCTCGGTCCGTCGTTCTTTGGGCGTCATTTTTACGGGCATTGTGACCCTTATTTTTGCACTTTCTTTTGAAACGTTGGTTCTAGGATTGGGTGAGTGGACCGGTGGCGATAACGGCCGTCTTGTCGCAACAGGCAAAGACACCTTTTTAAGGGATCAAATCCCTCCATTTTACGTCATGCTATTCCTTGTTTTAGCCTTCCTGTTGATTCATGGTTTGCTGCAGCGCTCATATGTGGGCTGGGCATTCCGAGCCTTGCGTGACAATGAGGTGGCGGCTGAGTTAGCTGGTATTGATGTCGCGCGATATCGCGTCTATGGGGCGCTGATTGGCTCGGCCATGTTGGGGTTAGCAGGCTCTGTTTATGTGTTCACCGAAGGGCGCGTCAGCCCAACGACCTTTGGATTTGGGGACGTAGACGTTGTAGTGCTGGTCATGTTGGCCTTTGGCAGTATTGGCAACGTGTTTGGCCCAATTATTGGGGCAGTGACATTTACCGTTGTCGATGAGATTTTGATTGAGTTTGGACAACTCAGAACAATTGCCTATGGGCTGCTGATTATGATCCTCTTTTTACGTATGCGAGAAGGTGTTTCACCGTTGTTAAGTAAATTGTGGAACCAAATCAAGCGAAATTAAAAATTTATCGCCGGTTTTTTACTACGCGACCGAACTAATCATGTTGAATGGACTCAACAAGCTTCCTCGCTGACGGTTCATCAATAATCAGATCTGTTAAATACCGCGCTTTTAGAGCTGCTTTAAGCCCTGGAATCTTATTGCTTCCTGACACCACACAAATTGACCGATTCGCATTATGAAATAGAGAAAGCTCGGGACCACAAGCACGTTCATTCATGGGAATCCCATCATACGTCCCATCTTCTCGAATCATCACGTTCGCGATATCCCCCACAACACCATACGCTTCCATTTGCTCATAATCTTGTTTTGTTAGGTAATCACCCATGTAAGCTGCGCTTACATTTGGCCCTAAATAAGACCCAATGCTAAATAAAATAATGTCTGAGCGATTTTGCATTTCTAAAATTCGACGAACACTTCTTTCCCGCCACATCGCCTCTTTTGTTTCAGCAAAGTCGAAGTAAGACGGGACGGGGAATAAATGAACACGCGCATTATAGTTGTTGGCACAGAGTGTCATGAGTTCATTCGCATGGCTAATTGCGGTACCTGAAATGTTTTCCCCTCCATTCAGTTGCACAATATGGCTGTTAAAAAGCGTTTTGGGGGTCAAGTTATTTATAACACTATTGATTGTCTTCCCCCACGCAACCCCCAGCACAAGATCTGATTCCATAAACCGATTCAAATAACTGGCAGCCACTCTCGTAACGCGATCATGCCAAACTGATTCACCAGCCATTTCAGAAACGGGCACAATTTGAACATTTTTTAATTTGAAATGAAGTTTAATGAGCTGAACAAGCGGGCTAGAGCGCCCGCGTGGATCATTAATTCGAATCTCAACTAATCCTTGCTGACGAGCCCATTCAAGCAATCTAGAGATGGTCGAGTGAGATACATTTAATTCCGAAGCAATTTGCTTCATTGGCAAATTTTGATAGTAATACATTTGAGCGGCTTGCACGGCTTTTCCAAGTTGACGTTGTTCAAACTCCATCCTATACCTCCCAAGCATGAATATTATTGCGACCCCATCATACCATTTTTGCACATTTGTGCATAAGCATTGACACAAATTGCATACGGGATAATATCGTTGCACATTCACCCATCGCACTAAACATCGGATAATTAACATAAAGTTTTGAACAATACTCTTCACTATTGATGATAGAGAAATTGAATTTGAGGGCTTTGGATTCAAATTTCTTATTTACTATTTTTAAGTGAAACGAAGTTCCTGTTTTGAATAAAATGACAGCTTCAAATTTCGTTTCCTCGAGGTTCCGAAGCCTATTACTCATAGGTTTTCAAATTAGAAACTTCGGAACACTTGATAAGCAAGGAAAAGCAATGGTTCAGGCGTATGCAAGTCAATCGACTGAGTTAATTTTGGCACTTGATGTCGGAACACTCAGCGTGCGCGCCGTTGTTTACGATCAATTAGGCCACACTCATGTGACCGCCTCCCAACCCATTCACCTTAATCGCATAGATGATGTTCAAATTGAGCAAGATCCCAATGAGATATTAGACCATCTCAAACGCGTTATGGACGAAGTATTAGCTGATCCGAAAGTGGTTAAAGAAGGTGTTGTAGTGGCTGGTTTAACCACACAACGTTCAAGCATCGTCGCATGGGAGCGCACATCTGGAAAAGCCATAACGCCCGTATTAAGCTGGCAGGATCGTCGAGCTCACGCTTATTTGAAACCACTTCAGAAAAAAGCCCATGCGATTAAGTCTAAAAGCGGTCTTTTTGTGACGCCTCACTACGGCGCCAGCAAGTTACGGTGGCTGCTTGATCATGAACCAAAGTT
>JANQSK010001110.1 GCA_028284105.1 Anaerolineae bacterium | reverse complement strand
ATCGGTTGGCTACTCATCTTGGCCTTGGCAAACTCATTTGGCAAGATCAATCACAATTTGCACGGTTGGCTGGCTGTTGGCTTTTGTTTTATTTTTCTGCCAACTCCAAATGACCGTCAAACTAAACGTACCCATCAAATGATGACCTTAACCGTCTTTTGGTCAGCCCAGGTGCTATTGCTTTGGTTTTACACTATGTCTGGGGCGTGGAAAATTGGTGAAGGGATATCCCAGTTGCTTGCTGGAGAAGTCCATGCCTTTCATCCCCATGCGATGGCTCATCAAATTGCGAACCGATTGCTACAAGATAATTCAACTTCTTTGTTTGGCCCATTTTTAGTAGAAAATCCACTCCTTGGCTGGCCACTTTATTTAAGCGCCCTGTATTTAGAGTTTTTCGCAATTGTGGCTGCTTTTCGCCCTTCACTGCACCGACTTTGGGGGATTAGTTTGGCACTGTTTCATATGGGCACCTTTCTAACCATGTCTATATCATTTAATCAGAGCATTTTGATTTTAGGGTTGCTCATGATTGCTTCCCCATTTCATCCTCCACACTGGCAGTGGCAACACGCCGTACAAGACCTGCCCCTCATTGGATTTGTTTACCGCCGATGGTTTCATCAGCGACCAATGCCAACGGCCGTATTCTCTAAAACGTTGAGTTGATAATATCCAGTTTATTCATGACGATGTGTGAAAACCAAAATTGAGCCAATTCACGTTAGGTAAATCACATAAAGACATTTTTCGGTTTTCCCATAAAATACCGTCATGAAAATCACGCTTTCCACAGGATTAACCGAACAAATTGAATTAGACATTGCGGATGAAAAAGTGGGTGCCGTTTTACGGCCGTTAAACGTTGAGCCATCTGCCGACCCAACCCAGATCATTGCCCAAGCGATTGCTTCCCCTATCGGCACGCCAAAACTCGGACAATTGGTCAAGCCAGCGCAAACTGTTGCTCTGATCATTGATGATGTGAGCCGCGTTACCCCAGGACATATTATTCTGACTCTGCTGCTCGCTGAATTACATGAAGCCGGTGTTCTTTCAGAACAAATTGTGATTGTGATGGCACTCGGCACACACCGTCCAATGACACAAGCTGAAATCATTCAAAAAGTCGGCCATGAGATTGCGCAGACATACACCATCATCAATGAATCATGTGATGATGTCGAACTGGTCTATTTGGGTGAATCGGGCAATGGCATTCCTGCATATATTAATCACTATGTGGCGAATGCTGATGTACGCGTTGGGATTGGGCAAATTGTACCTCATATGGATGCTGGATTTAGTGGGGGTGCTAAAATTATTTTGCCAGGCGTGAGTGGGCGAAAAACGGTGGAATCATTCCACGCGCAAGAAGCGGATATTCATGAAAATTTAGTGGGCAACCTCAATTCCCCTCTTCGGCGTGATTTAGAGCAATTTGTAGCGGACTGTGTTGGACTCGACTTTATTGTGAACATCATCCCCACGCGCGAAGAAGAGATTTATGCTTGTGTGGCTGGTGACTTTATTGAAGCACATCGACGAGGGGTAGAAATGACGCGTGAGGTGTATGGTATTCCGACCGAGCGCAAATATCCTGTCGTGTTGGCCAACAGCTATCCTAAAGATATCGATATGTGGCAAACCGCCAACGCCATTTGGGGTGGTGAGCTCATTATTGAAGAGGGGGGAACATTGATTGTGCTGTCCGATGCGCGAGACAGGCACAGTGCGTATGCACAATACCCCAAACGCATTGGTATGGAGCCAGATTTGCTGTACAAGCAATATAAATCAGGCGAACTGGATGATTTGATGACGGCGATTTTTGCGATATGCATTGGTCGCTTCAAAAAGCGGTTTGAGATTTGCTTGGTCTCCAATGGCTTAACGGCCGTTGATTCGGCTGAAATGGGGTTTACCTATTTCGAAACGGTAGCCGAAGCGCTCCAATACGCGCATCGAAAACATCCCGAGCTACAGTCAACGGCCGTACTCACCCATGCAGGGGTGTCATTTCCATACTTAGCCTAGTGTTTGGACCTTGTATTTGTGCGGAATTCTAATCAACAATCAAGTTATATTTCGTCGTTGTATTAAAGTTGCCATCTGTAATGATTCGGACGTAATAGGTGCCAGCACTCAAATTCGGCAAGTTGATAATTTTGGTTGGTGAAAAGTTCCCATTGTTTTGTAGGAACGTTAAACTGTCACAGTTGCCACTGTACACAATGATTTGCCCCGGTGCATTAAAATCCGTGAGCCTGACTTGAACCGTCCTCGCAGAAGATAATGTGAAGGCATACCAATCAGCCGCATCCTCATGGAAGAAGCCATAAGTTAAGTCAGTTTTTATGGGATAGGCTTGATCACAGCTGTTGTTTGGTTCATCTGCGTTGAAATTTTGCGTCAACAGCGGCATATAAGCGATGTGGTCACCAATGGCAGGCACATCTGGCGCGACAATCCATTCAAAATTAATTGAGGTGTTTTCTTCACCATCGTCTGCCGTAACGGACACTTGGAAGGCGCCAATGGTTGTTAATTCACCAAAAATCTCACCGCTTTCTGAATCAATGGCTAATCCATTTGGCAAGCCTGATGCCCCGTAAACAAGGGGATCATCATCAGGATCGCTTGCTGAAATAAACAGCGAAACAGGGTCCCCCACCTGACCGCTTTGATCACCAGGGTTTTCAATTTCGGGTTCGTTGTTAGGGGTGTCGAGCACGGTCCACATGAAAGTGACGCTATCATCACCCCCTTGATCATCTTCAACCGTAACTGTGACGGTTTTCTCTTGAACGGCCGTTAATGTGCCTGAGATAAGTCCGCTTTCTTCATCGATATCTAAGCCATCTGGTAAATTTTCCGCACCAAACGTTAAGGGATCTTCTTCCAAATCAGATGCTTCGACTTGGAATGAAATAACATCCCCAATTTGATCTGATTGATCACCAATGGGTTTGAGTTCAGGGGGACTATTTGGGGGTTCTGTGACCGTCCATTGGAATGCTTCCTCAGTTTCGCCCCCTTGACCATCT
>JANQSK010000258.1 GCA_028284105.1 Anaerolineae bacterium | reverse complement strand
CAATGACTTCTAAATCTGTGGTGGCTTCTTTGCCATTCATGACACGCGTTTCACGGAATTGGGTGCCGACTCGTACGTCACCTTCTGTGATTTTCTTCATGCTTTTGATATTGGTCATGATTTCGGGTGCTAAATTTTCATCCATTAATGCGTCAAAAACGGTTTGAGGGGATTGATCGATCCACTCATTAAGGGTAAAGCCTGCCATGATATTCTCCTTTTGGTTATGCTTCGATTTTCTCTACAGGAAGATAAATGTCTGTATGATTTAAGCTGTACGTTGGATTAATTTTTGTTGTTCGATAAATTTCAATCGCTGGAATCCCAATGAGACGATAACGCTTGCCCTGGTTAGCGAAAATGTTTTTCACAATTTCACCATACGCTTGCTCAAGAATACGGCCGTATGGCCCAATGTACGTCGTCACAGCGAAATAGCCGCTGGGAATAGTCTGATAGCCAATATCCCCTTCAGGCGCAATGGGATGATCCACTTCGATACAGGCATCAAATCGCACCTTATCGATGGGGGTGATGTTAGGGTCATCGTGCCCAATGCCAATCAGCAAATTATTGCCTGTGTATAGCTCATTATGCTGAGTCCATTGAATCAAGCGTTCAAAGGCATCTATATCTGCCTCAACATAGGGTCCAAGGTGACGAATAAACGCCACAGTCATCGGCTGAATCTTTTGGAATGAGGGTTTTGAAAGCTGATATTCCTCTTGAATATGATTGAGCGATTCTGTCTGAGAGGTTCCAATCCATTGGCCAATATGTTCACGCTGGCGATATTTCTTGGGTGTCATTTTAAATTGACGCCGAAAAGCCCGGCTAAATGTCTCATGCGATTGGAAGCCTGCATCAAAGGCGATGTCAATAATGGGCGCTTCTCGCGTTTTGAGCTGATAAGCTGCTTTTTCAAGACGCAATCGCTGCGTATATTGCTTAACGGTTTCGCCAATGGTCGTTCGAAACTTCCGATGGAAATGATAAGAAGATAAATTAGCTCGTTCCGCTAAGGTATCCAACGACAAATCTTCGGAGAGATTCGTTTGAATGTGCGTCAAAATGGGCAATATAGTTGCCATTTCTTTAGAAGCATTTGCCATAGACATAGTGTCATTATAAGGGAAGAAATACGGCCGTTCTTGACGTTTCTTGCGGTTGTTCTAGGAACTAGGGATTGGGGATTAGGGACTGGGGATCGGCGAAAGGACACGGCTCTCTCATCGAATGCCTTCCTCTATACTCAATCCCCCATACATTCTCTCTTAAAGCATCCCATGAAGTAGTGTCAAAAACTGCTTGCGGACCTCCTCCTTAATCTCAGCCGACTTAAACGCTTCCATCACATCATCAAGAACGATGAACTCTTTCTTTCCTTCATAGACTTGATGGGAGAGCGGCAGAAAGGCATCAAGAAAGGCTTCGCGGTTGAGGTGGAAAAGCGGATTAAAGTTGGATTTGATGGCTTCTAATTCTGGAGACAAAATAGAACGGCCGTAAACGCCCAAATTATGCAAAAACCCAGCTTCAATATCTGTTGGAGGATGATACGGCCGTTTAGGATCGGCGACATTCACGTGAGTGATGTGAAAACGGCCGTTTTTGAGCACAAATAGCAGCGCTACCGTCTGAATCATCTGCTGACGGAAAAGATTTCCTGAGGCGATCGCACCTGGATTGGCAATCATTATCCCATCTTCTTCAAATATAAGCGGTGTGTGCCAATGCCCAAAAATGACAAGCTTTGCCCCAGCCGACTTCCCCCGCCCTACAACGCGTCGGCAAGCTTCAAGCATGCTATCCGACCGTCTTGTGTGAAGTTCATCAACACGATTGACATAGTGGCTGTGCCACAGCAAAATACGCGTCCCATTAATTGGAATGATTTGCTGTACGGGTAGCTCGCGTTGCGCAACGGCCGTTTCATCATTGCCGTGTACAGCAATAACAGGCGCAATCGCGCTTAGCTCATCAAGCACCCAAAGCTCACCGACGTCTCCAGCGTGTAAAACGAGATCGACGCCTTTAAATATTTGGGAAACGGCCGTTGGGATCCGTTTCCAGCGTTCAGGCATATGAGTATCTGAGATGATTCCGATAACTTTATCAACTTCTTCAATAGATATAGATGGGGGAAGGAAATTATTCATTTAAAGAGTTTATCTGAAACAGGGGGATAAAAATCGACGACAATGCTACGAAAATGAAAACAGCCCTTGAGGGACAAGGGCTGTTTCACATAAAGAGAAGGAGGAGGAATGTGGTTTTTCAGGGAAAAACCACACGAAAAACAAATTTATTTGAGTTCTTTGCTCAATTTGTCAACCTTACGGCTCAAAGAAGCGATTTTTTTGTTCAAATCTTCGATGCTATCAGCAGTAGGGATGTTTAAACGAGCCAAGAGTGATTCGGTTGCTTTGTTGAAGCGTGCTTCTACGTCATCACCGAAGGTGCGAGCACGTTCTTGGTATGGTTCAACAAATTCGTTAAAAGCTTGACGACGTTCTTCTGAAATGCCAAAGCCTTTTTCAGCCAATTCGTTGGTGTAGCTTGTGGTGTCAGAGAAAAGTTTTTCTGCATTTTCGCGAACAGTTGCAACTGCGCCCATGCCGGTGTGAACAGCTTTACGAGCTGAGTTGGTTGCGCTCTCAACAAAGGTTTCTACATTTTCTTCAATAATTTCAACTTGTGCGTTTGCCATCTTTCAAATCCTTTCTGTAAATGGAGAAATAGGTTCCTAATGTTGAGTGGGGGATGACTATTTTTCTCCACAATATTTTGTGATTATTTGTTTCATTTTAATTTGATGACGCATTGCGTCAAACACAAACACAGTATAACGCGGTGCGTCATGGGTGTCAAGAGGCAAAATTAAAACTCGTTATTTCTTATACATATCTAACAGTTTCACACTTTGGAAGGCACCTGTTCTAATTGGCATTGATAGCAGTTATTTGTAGATGAACGAATATGAATATATTTTACGTCCTCATTCTCAAAAGTGTTCCTTGCGTAAAAAGGAATCTCGTCCGCAGCGACAACCTTTCCTGTTCCATAAATAATTCGATTTTGCGCATTGTATCCACGAATGATTAAAGCCTCTTTCCCTTGCAGCATGGGGGGCATCTCAGCAGACTCAGGATGTCGCTCACATTCGTTGGCACACAAAAAGATTGGACCAGCCTCCGCATAAGGCTGCAATTCAGGAAACGGCCGATAACTTAACACCAAATAGGGTTCACCCTCTGGCACCTGCTTTAAACAGTGTCGACAAGGAACGCCACTTCCACTTGATATATCTCTCTCAGGTGCTTGGCCATTCGCATCAACCGCTCCAGATTGATATGAACGGGCCACATCTGTTGGCATTGCTTTAAAAATGAGTTGAGTCATTGTTTACCATCCTTTTTCTGCAATCTTAACGGTTGGCAAACCTGAACTCGACCCGATTCTTGCTCAGCTATTCGAATTTCCAATTCGTTTTCATCAACAATGATGGCTAAGCGCCTCTCTATCCTATCGATAAGCCTAGATCATTTGATAAGGACCATATAACTAAACCTCATCAGAAAATCTCAAAACGCCATAAAAACCAAAAAGCCCCAGACCGGGTGTCTGGAGCTTTTTAGTTTAAGGAGGAGGAGAAGAAAAATGTGTGTTGTTGTGTGTTGTACTTCTTTGACAACCCTGCTTTTTAATTTCTTACCCCGCTCAATTTTTTTTGTTCAAGACTTTCTCCAAGGTCCCTTTTTGGGGATGAACTAAGAGATGATTTCTCTCTTATTACTTTCTTGATCAATTTTTGATCGCAAACTTTATATAGTGTCGTGGTATTGACATATTTTTCAACAATTTGAGGAGAATCAATGAAACGTTCAATGATAGTAGTTGGCCTGTTGTCCCTTTTTTTAGTGGTGACCCTTTCAATCGCTGCCTGCGGCATATCGGCTGAAGATGCTACCAGCAACTTAGGCAATGCAATCGGAGGTGAAAATGGCCCTGGTTCTGGCAATTGGTCACCCAATAAACCGACTAATCAAAGACAAGCACGCCTACTCAACGAAACCCTAATCAACTTGCTAGATGGGATTGTGGCGAATGGAACGAAACACACCCAGATGATATTGATTTGCTATGATGGCGAAGGAAATCGTATAGAAACTGATAATGAGCTATGTAAACAGCCCATTGTGGAGCTTGAAGAAACAGTAAGGCTTCAATTAGATGATTTTAGAGCAGGGTATGACGTATATACCACATGCTGTCCTGACCAAGAGTTTCCTGAAATTGAGCTCCCAAAAACCATCGGTAGCTTCCCTTTTATATTGGATAATGGCATACCTACAATCATTCTACCATTAGGTGTGGAAGATGATGAACCTAAAGGCTGGTGGCACGGAACCCTTTGCTGTCTAACTTGTGTTCAAAATTTTGAAAATCCAGAGTATGCATTTATTGATTTAGATGTCGATGCTTCGTCATTTGCATCCCAATAAGTTCTGCTAATTGAGCAAACGGCCGTTTTATTGAAACGGCCGTTTGTTTTCAGAAATCATTCCTCTTCGACTACCAACCCTCTTTTTTGATTCCTTATCCTTATAACCAAATAACTATCTCTTAATGAAATGTTGGGTATTCCGCGGCTTTATAAAAATTCCGATCGGTTTCTGATCGTAAAATCTGTAAAATCACGATGTTTATAAAATTTTTTTAACACTGAGGAGTTACAATGAAACGTTCAATGATAGTAGTGGGGCTTATGTCGCTTTTTTTGGTGGTGTCCATTTCAATCGCTGCCTGCGGCATATCGACTGAAGATGCTACCAGCAACTTAGGCAATGCAATTGGGAGTGAGAATGGCCCTGGTTCTGGCAACTGGTCACCTAATAAACCGGAGAATCAAAGGCAAGCACGCCTACTCAATGAAACTTTAGTCAAAATGGTTGATGAAATCGTGGCATTGGGAGCAACCCATACCCAGAAGATTTTAATTTGCTATGACAAAGAGGGAAATCGCATTCTTGATACTGGCAACGAGCTTTGTAAAGAGCCCATCAAAGAGATTGAAGTGATATTAGCCAATTATATGACGGACTTCCGCGCTGGATATGGCATGTATACAACTTGTTGTGAGGATCAAGAGCTTCCTGAACTTGAACTCCCCACATCAGTTGGCGGGCGGCCACTTATCATTATTGATGGATTGCCTTCAATTCAAATGCCACTAGGCGTTGAAGAGGAAGACAGACCCTGGTGGGCTAATTCATCTTGCTGTCTGACCTGTATCAAAAACTTAGATAATCCAGAATATGCATTTTTCGATTTGGATCTTGAAGCGTCCGCTTTTGCATCCCAATAGATTCTGTTAATTGAGCAAACGGCCGTTTGTATGATACGGCCGTTTGTATTTCAAAATCATTCCCCCAACCCAGAATCCTTCGATTCTTGACCCATTCTTTTAATTTGTTCTTTTAGCTTTTGATTCTCTAGAAAAAGATCATTGATGATCTCCTCTTTTGAGGATTGTGTTTCATCAGTCTCTTTTAAATCTTCAGCTACAGACGGGCTTGGAGGTTGCAATAACTCCTCTGGCGATATTGTCCAAAAAATTTTTGACCCTCTAACAATACAGTTAGTCTGGTATCGCTTACCTTCATCACCAGCAAAAGTAACTTCATAATGAAAACTTCCTGACCTGTCAACTCTACGCCTTTGTACTTCAACTCGGAAACCGCCTAAATCTTCAATTTGCTTTATAATTTTGTTCGAATTTACAGAATGATGGCTTCTTATCATAATAAAAACGACAAGAATCATAAAAATCAGTAAAAATCCTTCCAAACCATTCATGATTTTATTTCCTAATGGATTCTTGTTTTGATATCAATAAAGATGGGAGCGTCTCCCAATGATAGATTTCAGGTGTTTTTCGGAAGAGTAATATTGCTGAAGCAGGCTTTGTGGTGATGCGCTTTGTCACATGTTTATTGCCATGCGTATCATAAAAGATAACTTGCCGGCTATAAGCTTCATCTTCCATCATGCGCCGTTCATCATTCCCCTAACCCAGAATCCTTCGATTCCTGACCCATTCTTTCAATTTGTTCTTTCAATTTTTGGTTCTCTAAATATAAATCGTTTATGAGCTCCTCTTTTGAGGTATTTACAGTTTCCTTATTATCATTCTTGTCTGCTAGAGTTTTCGAATCATCTTTCAACAATAATTCGCCAGGGCTCTTAGTCCAAAAAATGTCATAAGTGCTACGATTTATTGTGCAATTTGTTCTAAATCTTTTTCCTTCGGCATTAGAGAATAAAACATCAAAATTATAGGCTCCTTTTGGACCCCATAGCCAGTTATAATTGACATTAACTTGATGCCCCCCTTGCTTCTCAATCTTCACTCTTATACGGCGGGATTGCACGCGTATTTCATTGGAGTGATAAACAGTAATAAAGATTAATATCACAATACAAATAAAAAAATATATTAAGTTTAGCATTTCACGATCTCGGTTTTGTTGTTCATAAAATCTCAACTAATGATTGTATGTTGGTAAGCTAACTACACTTTAGTGAAATTCGTCTTAGTTCCATTTTCTCGAACGATTTGCGCCTTGATTGCTTGATTGATCTTGATTCGCGCCCGAGCAAAAAAACAACACCAACTATGACAATCAAGAGAACAATATATTCAATCGGGCTATCAACAAGGACAGGATCGTTCATTATGTTAAGTTTTGTTCTAATTTTTTTAATTTATTTTTTAGTTGTGCATTTTCTTTTTTCAGCATTTGATTCTCAAGCTGGAGCTTATGCATCATTTCATCTTGAGTTTTTTCCATTTTATTTTGAGATGGATTTAACTCATCCAAAGACAAATTCTGGTTTTGATTCAATAATTCTAAAGGGGAATTAGACCAAAACAGGGCATCAGTCTGGGCTGGAGTGGAAGGAGACCAAACCAGAGGTTCAATTTGGGCTTGAGTTGAACATTGGCTTTTGTAATGATTTCCAATTATCATCTTGAAAAAATACATCATAGATTAGAATCATCTCTCCATTATCATTACTTACTCGATTTGTAAGATTAATTTCAATTTTTTTGCCACCGGCATTTTCGACAGTTAAATAAATTTTTCTTTTTAGTTGCTTCGTGACTTTTTGAGCATCGTTTAATGCTATCAGCAGTACAGCTCCAACAATTAGGCTCATAATAATTAAGAAAATCACAAAACTATTCATAATCTTTTCCTATTGCTGGGTAAGAAGCTCACTAGGATGCTTGGTCCAATAAAAAGTGTCACTCCAAAAGCGTACTTTACAGTGTGTTAAATGGCGTTTTCCCTCTGAATCCAAAAATGCAACCCCGTACTCGTACATGCCTTCATTATCAAACAAGGAATCCCACATTCTGAAA
>JANQSK010001027.1 GCA_028284105.1 Anaerolineae bacterium | reverse complement strand
CAATCCGAAATGCACCATTTCGATCAAAATGCCCAACTTCTGGCCAAATGCGTGCGGTTTCTACAAGAAGCTCGATCCCATAATCCCGCATAAACGCTTCATCTCCCGTGGCTAGCCAATACCTTTGAACGGCATAGGCGATGTCTGCGTTGATGTGATATTGAGCCGTGCCGCCAGGGAAGTAGGGTGAAAGCTCTGAGCCAGTAATGGTCCGCCAAGGAAAGAGAGCGCCTTTGGATAAGGACATCTCACGTGCACGTTGGCGTGCAGCATCCAGTGTATGGTAGCGGAATTTCAGGAGCTGTTTGGCTATATTGGGATTGACGAATGTGAAATAGCTCAAGATGTATATTTCAGTGTCCCAAAAATAGTGTCCTTCGTACCCTTCACCCGTTAAACCTTTTGCCCCAATGTTGGTTTTACCATCTCGCCCTGTCGATTGGTAAAGGTGCATCATATTGAAACGAAGACCCATCTGGTAGCGAGGATTGCCATCAATTTGAATATCTGAGACTTGCCAAAATTGATTGAGGGAATCTGCTTGTTCTTGGCAAAGCGCGTCATAACCTGTGGAAACGGCCGTTTCTAACAAAGCAGTCAGTTCATCGAGCAATTGCTCTTTTTCAACAAATCGGCTGTCAGCATAAGCGATGAATTTGGTAAGAATAATAGGCTGCTGGGGTGCTGCCTGGAATGTAACTCGCCTGCCTATCTGATGATCGTTTTCCAAAACGGCCGTTTGTGTTGCTTCAACATGCCAATCATTCCAAACGCCACAAGCGACAGTGAGTTGAGAGCGCTCGGTTTCACCCATTTGAACAAGCATTTGCGTCGACTGTGACTGGTGAATCGTTTTTAAAGGCTGTTCACCTAAGCCATGTCCAAGACGGGGATCATGTAACCTGTCGCTGGCTTTTGACTGCGTTAGATTGTCAATCCAAGAGGTCATTGTAATGGAGCATGCATTATCCAATGGTGTCACAACATATCGAACAAGGGCGATATTGGCATGGTTATGCAACACAAACCGAGAGGATTCAATTTTTATGCGATTGGAAGGGGCTGCTTCCCAAATGAGCGTGCGTTCTAGTGCACCCGTTTTCATGTTCAACTGGCGATGGTAGTCGGTGATTTTAGAGCACCCCATTTGAAACACGGCCGTACCAACTTGGAGGTCGATTCGTTTGCCATTCATCACCTGGCTCATGGACTGCCCTTCATCAGGATAGCCAATAAATTTTTCACCATATTGAATCGTTTTGCTTTCAAATAAGCCGTTTAGGTAGGTACCTTCGGTTGAAGGCACGCTTTGATCGACGCCTTCTACAAAGGTGCCGCGCATGCCAATATACCCATTTCCTAAGGCAAATAGGGTTTCATGGAGTTCATTTTTAGCTGGATTGAATGGGACCTCTTCCGAAATGAGCCACGACTCGTTATTCATTTAATCCCCTAATTGCTGAAGCATTACGGCCGTAAATCCGGCAAGATTTTGACGATGATATGTGTTGGGGTGGGAAAGCAACTCGCCAAATCGTTCAGTTGGCCCAAGAGCTAATACTGATATGCCAGCACGCTGAGCAGCCAACACGCCGCTAGCCGCATCTTCAATCACTAAACAAACGTCGGGTTCAACATCTAACTGATTAGCGGCGAATAAAAAGAGGTCTGGGGCTGGCTTTTTCTGCCCAGGCGCGTGCCCGTCAGCAATGACTTGAAATCGGTCTTTAATACCCAGCCGTTCCAAAACATAAACAGCATTTTTGCTTGCAGAACCTAGACCAAAAGGAATATTGTTAGCCTCTAACCCATCGAGAAGCTGACTGACACCAGGGAGTAAATCACTCGACGAAATGTTTTCTAACATATTGATATAGAGTGCATTCTTTCGTGACATCATTTCTTGAAGGGTTGATTCATCAACTTGTCGATCATCAAGCGAAAGAATAAACAAGAGTGAATCACGGCGCGAAACACCCCGTAAATGCTCATTATCTTCTCGCGTGAAAGAGATTTTGTTCTCTTCTGCTAATTGTTGCCAAGCTAAGAAGTGAAATTCTGCAGTATCTGTAATGACCCCATCTAAATCAAAAATAACGGCTTTAAAACTCATGGGATTCCCTTTTATTGATTAATGAGAATGATACCTTCGTGAGGACGTAGTCGAAGAAAATCAGGATGCAGAGAACCACTATCGCCACAGGTTGACAGGAGCACTTTAAACGGTGCAGTCAAGCCTTCCCATCGCCATTCTGTATCTTGAGCACCCATATTGAGGACAATAACACAGACTTCAGTGCCATGCTTACGCCCATAAGCAAAAACATTGCCTTGAGCATCTAGCGGCAAATAACTGCCCAACCCGAGTGCATTATGATCCTTTCTTAACTGGAGCAATGTTCGTGTTAAATTGAGAATTGCGTTTGGTCGTTCTTTTTGAGTTGCAACATTTTCTAATGTGAAGTTTGCACTTAGAGGCAACCAAGGTGACACATCAGACGCACAAAAGCCTCCATTGGGTGAGTTGTCCCACTGCATAGGCGTCCGCTCCGGATCTCGACCTAATCCTAACCCTGGCGATAAAATGCCCCAAGGGTCTACCTCTTGTTCTGGCGCAATTGGCACGTTTTCCATGCCAAGCTCGTCTCCATAATATATCGTGGACGTGCCGCGTAAGGTGAGGAGGAGCATCATGGCAACCTTTGCTTGAGCAGCACCTACTCGTGTTGCCACGCGATGACGATCGTGATTGCCTAAGGCCCAACTTGGCCAAGCAAAATCGGGCAGGGCGGCATCATAACTATCAACCAAGGATTTAACGGCCGTTGCTTCCCAGGGGGTCGTGATCAGCTGGAAATTGTATGGAAGGTGGAATTCATCCTCTTGACCATAATAGCTGACCAAATCGGCCGTGTTTAAATACGTTTCCCCAATCAAAAGCCGATCCTCAAACTCATCATTGGTTTCACGTAGCCAGCGATTGTAATCATGAATCTCAGGCACATTTTCGCTATGAACATGCAGCACTCGATAAAATGGATCTTCCCCCTCACACCATTCAGGATTGAGAGGATCATCCTTAAAATTTGCGTCCTTCATGGATACAATTGTCGCATCGACGCGAATGCCATCCACGCCACGTGCATACCAAAAGCGAATAATATCGAGCATCGCTTTTCGTGCGTCTGGATTGCGCCAATTGACATCAGGCTGTTTTTTTAGAAAGCTATGCAGATAATATTGTTGTGTTTCTTCATGCCATTCCCAAGAGGATTCGCCACCAAAATAGCTGACCCAATTGTTGGGAGGGGAGCCATCAGGCTTTGCATCATGCCAAATATACCAATCTCGCTTTGGACTTTTGCGAGATGATTTTGATTCAATAAACCAAGGGTGTTCATCTGATGTGTGGTTAGGTACATAATCGAGAATGATCTTTAAATTTTTGGCATGTGCTTGGACAATCAACTCATCTAAATCAGCCAAGGTTCCAAATAAAGGATGGATGTCACAATGATTGGATATGTCGTAGCCAAAATCAGCCATTGGAGACGGATAAAATGGGGACACCCAAACCGCATCAACGCCGAGCCAAGCAAGATAATCTAATCGCTGAATGATCCCTTGAATGTCACCAACGCCATTCCCCGTTGTATCCTGAAAACTGCGCGGATACACTTGATAAACGACCCCACTTTTCCACCACTCTGTCATAGATTTTTATCAAGATCAGACTGTTCTGACCTCTCCTTGTCCTGTGTAATTGCTAGTTTGATTGGTTTACTGTAAGTAGCCTAAAAACTCTTCTTGGTAGGCAATCATCGTATCGAGCATCTCTTCAACGCCGTGATATTGACCCACAATGGGGTCAACCAATAAAGCTTGCAATGCTAAAGTACGTGATTTTTGAAGAATTGCATCAGCCGTTAAATCATGAACGGCGACTTGATTGCGTAATAAACCTAAGAAGCCGCTTGGAGGGCGATCTATAGCCACACCATGGATGCCATTTTTATCAACAATGGCAGGAACTTCAACGGCGAGCCATTCTGGTAATTCTGGAATGAGATGCCCCGTGTTCAAAATGTTCACGGCCGCTTCTTCATACCCTGCATCCGTCAAAATGCCTTCCATGATAACGACCACGCGCTCTTTGAGCTTCAGTTCAAGCTGAGGCTCAAGGTTCATCAAGTAATGCTTATAAAAGCGATAAAAATCGTTGATCCCTTTATGATCCGTTATATCGTATGCCCACTGAATATATTCGCCGAAATGGCTGTCGCTGGTGATTGGCAAAAGTCCGAACTTTTCTAAAACGACTTGAAAAACACGGCGTTCTGGCCAAGCTTCTACATCTGATGCTTGATGCGCTTCCTCAAAAGACGGCCGTTTACCCGTTTCTTTAAAATATTTCAAAGCATTACTCAAAGAGGGCATATTGCCAAAGAAGTCAGGCGCCTTGGCTCGGATATCAGGGTATGCATCCTCTCCAGATGTAACATACTCTGCCTTGAGCAAACAGCTAAAATGATTCAGACCAGCAGCCTGTAATTTCAACTCGTCAAAAGGAACCCCTAAAATATCGGGCAAATAATGCTCTAATGAGGCAATTTCATGACAAAGTCCAATAAAACGCATGTCGGGATAAGCGCGCTTTACAGTTGTGCAGATGCGACTCATGGGATTGCTATAGTTAAAGACAAATGCTTCAGGGCAAATCTTGTCAATATCGGCACATATTTCCAAGATGGGGGGAATAATACGCATCGCGTGGAATAGTCCGCCGGGACCTCCATTTTCACCATACACTTGTTTGATGCCATATTGCTGTGGAATTCGCCAATCAAGCTCCCACAATTCAAATCGATCGGCTACTTCAATTGAGATAATGACAAAATCAGCATCTTGTAACGCTTCAACACGATTGGTCGTCGCTGATACAGTAAAGGGGAGCTGATGTTCTGCAATAAATGTTTGGGCGGTTTCGGCAACTTGCCCCATTGTGTTGGGGTTAATATCGTGAAGTGTGATGTGAGCACCTTGCAACACATTGCTTTGCAAAATGTCACCAATTGTTCCTAGGCCAAATTGAGCGCTGCCGGCTCCGATTAATACGATTTTTTGAGATGTGGTCATCATAAATTCCTTTTATGATTGCAATGCTTTTTTATGTGATTTCATAGGTTTTAATCGTTCAAAGTTCCTGTTATTCCCATCATCGTGGGAAGCCACATCCAGCTTGCAGGATTCTGCTTTCAGCGCTTATTTAAAACCTGTTATTCAATGATTCGTTCCAAAAAAAGAGCACGAAGAATATCTTCGTACTCTTTCTGTCTTCTACTACCAGGAGCGTTAATAACGGATTTTCTAAGCTTTATCCTTTTACAGATCCAGCTAGAAGACCACGAACAAAATATCTTTGCAATGAAAAGAATACGACTAAAGGTAAGATCATTGAGATAAACGCACCTGAGGTGAGTAAATGCCAATCGTCCCCACGTGAGCCGACAAGCTCTTGTAGCTGCATCGTCAATACGCCAGAACCTGGCGTACCCAGTAAGAATACCAAGGCAACCAAATAATCATTCCAAACCCATAAGAATTGGAAGATTGCAAAAGACGCCAGCGCGGGTACTGAGAGCGGCAATATCAATCGTGTAAAGACGGTGAAGTGTGACGCACCGTCGATAAAGGCAGACTCCAATGTTTCTCGAGGGAGCTGACTAATATAGTTGTAGAGCAAATAGGTGGCGAGGGGTAAACCAAAGCCAGTATGTGCCATCCAAAGACCAAGATAGGTTCCATTTAGCCCAATGCGACTGTAGTCGCTCAGCACGGGAACAAGAGCAATTTGTAGGGGCACAACCAGTAAGGCAATGACCATAACAAACAGCGTTCGTCGGAGCGGGAATCGCATCCAAGCGAAACCGTACGCAGCAAAGGCGGCAATTAATATAGGAATCACGGTTGATGGAATAGTGACAGCTAGACTGTTTAAGAAGTTGTTGGATAAATCATTCCCCTGAATTTCTACTTCATTGCCATCATCATCGAGCAATGTGATCCTTTTACCAGTTAGTACAGTTTCATAATTTTCCAAAGTTAGATTGGAATTTGTGACCCACTGTTGCTCTTGAATTTGCAATTTTCCAATGCGCTTATTACCAACCCATTGATACTGCACTCCATCAACATTGACTCCTTCCCGCCATTCATCGAAAAGGAACTCTGCATCACCCACAGCTGGAATTGCGAAGGGGACATCGTTGTCAAAATCACGGGGGAGCTCTTCAATTTCCCCTGTCTGTACAAAATCACGGTGGGGGACAATGCTCCACCAGCCTGAGGTTTGAATATCGAAGCGGTCACGGAATGATGAAACAAAAAGCCCAAAGGTGGGTAATGTCCATAGAATGCAGATGAGTGCCAGAACGCCGTTGACGATATATGGATTTCTTTTAGGTCCAGCTACCATTAGAATGCCTCGTTTTGACTAAATTGTCGCAGGTTGTAAATCATAACGGGAATCACTGCGATCAATAGCGCAACGGCGATGGCTGAGCCAAAGCCTTGGTTTCGTAAGACGAAGTTTTGGCGGAAAAATTGAGTACCAATCACTTCTGTATCGTGATTGCCCCCAGTCATTGCCCAAACGACGTCGAATATTTTGAGTGTAAAGATGATAACGGTGGTGGAGACGGTGATAATTGTGCCGCGAATATATGGAACCATGACGCGGAAAAAGATTTGCCGTTCATTGGCACCGTCTACACGAGCAGCTTCCATGAGTTCGGCAGGTATCCCTTTGAGCGCTGCTGAAAAGAGCACCATTGCAAAGCCGGTTTGGAGCCAGATGACAATGAC
>JANQSK010001025.1 GCA_028284105.1 Anaerolineae bacterium | reverse complement strand
CGTTCGTAGCCCGTATGCCCACGCCAAAATCAACGAAATTGATGCCAGTGCTGCTCTTGAAATTGATGGTGTTTTAGCGGTTATCACAGGGAAAGATTTAGAAGCGCATGGATTACACTGGATGCCAACGCTCATGTCTGACACGCAAATGGTGTTGCCAACTGACAAAGTTGTTTACTACGCTCAAGAAGTTTGCTGTGTAATTGCAACTGACCGCTATATTGCTGCTGATGGTGTCGAAGCTGTTTATGTTGATTATGAACCGCTTGATCCTGTAGTTGATCCACACGATGCGCTCAAAGATGAAATCATTGTTCGTGATGATAAAGAGCTCAAAACGAACCGCATCTGGCACTGGGAAGTGGGTGATAAAGAAGCGACTGACAAGATTTTTGAAGAAGCAGCGCATACCGTCAGTCAAAAAATGTATATCCCTCGCATTCATGTTTCTTCTATTGAAACATGTGGGTCAGTAGCAAACTACAACCCAGCCACCCAAAAGATGCAAATTTATATGACCACGCAAGCACCGCACGCGATTCGTACCGTTTTCGCGCTTGTGACAGGCTTACCTGAACAAAAGATCCAAATCATCTCACCCGATATTGGGGGTGGTTTTGGGGGTAAAGTGCCTGTTTATCCAGGCTATGTTGTTTGTGCTGTGGCAAGTTTGCTCATTGGCAAACCTGTCAAATGGATTGAAGATCGCTCTGAGAACCTACAAGCCGATAGCTTTGCGCGTGATTATCATTTGGAAGCTGAATTGGCGGCTGACGCCGACGGTAAAATCACTGGCTTACGCGTTAACGGTTTGGCTGATCACGGTGTGGCAGATGCGGCGGCGAATCCGTCTAAGTTCCCTGTGGGGTTGTTCTCAATCTGCACCGGTTCTTATGATATGAAACAGGCACATGTTAATTTCGATGCGGTGTACACCAATAAACCACCTGGAGGAGTTGCATATCGCTGTTCGTTCCGTGTAACTGAAGCGGTACAAATGATTGAACGTTTGACCGACATGATGGCGCACGATTTAGGCGAAGATCCGGCTGATTTCCGCATGAAGAACTTCATCAAGCCAGAGCAGTTCCCATATGAATCACCGACGGGCTGGGCATATGACAGTGGGAATTATCCTGCAGCTCTTCAAAAAGCAATGGATATGATTGATTATGAAGGGCTTCGCAAAGAGCAAGCTGAACTTCGTGAGCAAGGGAAGCTGATGGGGATTGGTATCTCCAGCTTTACTGAGGTTGTTGGGGCTGGTCCTGCTAAGGATTATGACATTTTGGGTATCAAAATGTTTGATTCAGCTGAGATTCGCATTCATCCAACGGGTAAAGCGATTGCCCGGTTTGGAACCAAATCTCAAGGTCAAGGCCACGAAACGACCTATGCTCAAATCATTGCCCAAGAGTTGGGTATTCCTGCTCAAGATGTTGATATTGAAGAAGGTGATACCGATACAGCACCTTATGGTTTGGGAACCTATGCCAGTCGTTCAACACCGACAGCTGGTGCAGCAGCGGCAATGGCTGCTCGTAAGATTCGTGCTAAAGCAAAGAAAATTGCGGCCCATTTGCTTGAGGTGAATGAAGACGATTTGGAATGGAATGTGAATCAATTCCAAGTGAAGGGTTCTCCTGAACAAGCCAAAACGATTCAAGATATTGCTTTTGCTGCATACACCAACCATCCTGATGATGTGGAAGCGGGTTTGGAAGCGACCGACTATTACAATCCACCGAACTTGACGTTCCCATTTGGTAGCTACATTGCCGTTGTGGACATTGACACCGGGACTGGTGAAGTGAACGTTCGTCGCTTTATTGCGATTGACGATTGTGGCAACATCATCAATCCATTGATTGTGGAAGGTCAGGTACATGGTGGTTTGACGATGGGCTTGGCTCCTGCCATGTATGAAGAGATTGTGTATGACGAAAACGGTGTCTGCCTCTCAGGTACGTTTGCGGATTATTTGGTGCCAACGGCTGTTGAGTCTCCAAAGTGGGAAACGGGCCATACGATCACCCCTTCACCGCATCATCCAATTGGGGCTAAAGGCGTGGGTGAATCGCCAACCGTAGGTGCACCTCCTGCGATTGCTAACGCGATTGTGGATGCGATGTGGCACTTAGGTGTCCGTCACATTGATATTCCGATTACGCCTGTGAAGGTTTGGCAAGCGCTGAGAGATGCTGGTGTGACAGAGTAACGATTTACGATTTTAGATTTACGATTTACGATTGTGTTTTCTTGCAGTCGTAAATCGTAAATGTTTAAGGAGAAGCGTTCATGAATCCTAAGATGGTTATGACAGGTGGTCAGCAGATTGCGACTTATGATAGTGGTGGAGAAGGAACGGCCGTATTCTTCCTCCACGGCAATTCAGCATCGAGCTTAACCTTTAAAGCACAGCTTGAAGGGGAGTTTGGAAAGAAATATCGGGCTGTGGCGATGGATTTGCCAGGGCACGGTGAATCAGACAAAGCAGCTGACCCCGAAAACACATATCACATGCCTGGATATGCAGCCGTGTTAGCTGAGGTTGCCAAACAGCTTGGGGTTGAAAAGGGTGTCTTTGTGGGTTGGAGTTTAGGCGGACATATTGTTTTGGAAGCCCACCATTTGCTGCCAGACGCGGCCGGATTCGCCATTTTTGGAACACCTCCTCTTGCTTATCCACCAGATATGGAAAACGCTTTTTTACCCAACCCCAATATGGGGGTAGCTTTTGCAGACACATTAACCCAAGAGGAAATGGAAGGGTTTGCTGGTGCATGCTTGGCCTCAAATACCTCTTTGGATTTAGCTCCATTTGTTGCGGATATTGCCCGGACTGATGGTCTGGCTCGAGCAACGATGGGCGGTAGTATTGCTCCCGGGAACTATGCAGATGAAGTTGAGATTGTGAAGAATTTGAAACGGCCGTTAGCCATTTTGCAGGGCGAACATGAGCAGTTGATCAATCCAAATTACTTTGGCACGCTTGAAATGCCAACGCTTTGGCGTGGTGCTGTTCAAATGATTTCAGATGCGGGACACACACCACAAGTCGAAAATGCTGAGGCATTTAGCAATGTTATTGCGGATTTTGTTAATGAGGTTGCTTAATCATTAAGGGTAAATTTATTGATGGGTAAAAGAATCTTTCCAATTTTATTAGGATTATTTGCAATATTAACTGTATTTTCGGCCGTCTTTGCACATCAACCCTTTTTTGAAGATGAAGATTTCACATTTTCAACGCCGTGGCGAATTGAGGATGTGAGTGTCTCAACGGCCGTTTATGCGACCCTCGATCGTTCATCTGATATCGACTACTACACCTTCTCTGCCACCCAAGACCAAACGATCCAAATTGAAATGACCATTCCCCAAGTGGTGGGGCTAGAAGCGTTTTCCCCAACCATGGCACTGATTGGACCTGGACTGCCTGAAGCAAAACTGCCCGATGGGGTCGAGATTGCTGACGGGCATGGTGCCATCATCATTGAACCTACCGAAGCGACTGAATTTTATGAACCATTTGGGGGTCAATACTATTGGGATCGGCAAGAAGATCGGATTCCTGCCCCAGAAACGGCCGATTACTTTGTTGCTGTCTGGCATGAAAGTGGAGAAATTGGCCGTTATGTTTTTGTAGCAGGTGCGCGTGAAATCCCTGGTGGTGATCCAGCGTATCGCACAAAAATTGACGACTATTGGACCTTGCCTGAACCTATTGAAGAGATAGAGTCAGATGAGCATGGTCGTCGATGCTATTGGAGCGGGTACCATCCTGAAGATAACTAAATTGAGGTTGGTATGGGTGCAAGTAAAGAGTATCGAGATTTTATTGTCGAACGATTGAGCCAAGTCACGGTCGTAAACACGCGGGCCATGTTTGGTGGATTTGGCATCTATGTGGATGACGCCATGTTTGGGCTGATCTCATCAGAAGATGTTTTCTATATGAAAGTCGATGACAGCAATCGGCCAGATTATGAGTCTCTTGAAATGCCTCAGTTTCATAAAATGCCTTATTTTCAAGTACCGGTTGAAGTCCTGGAAGATGACGATGCTATCTCAGCATGGACAGCAAAATCAATTGACGTTGGCATTCAAACAAAGAAAGTTAAGAAAAAGAAAAAGTAGTGAAAGGCATGCTGAATAAATCAAAATTAGTGAGCTTTATTGCGACTGCAAACCCTGCGGAATCAAAAACATTTTATCAAGATGTTATCGGGTTGACGCTTATTGCAGAGACGCAGTTTGCATTAATATTTGATTCAAATGGCGTGACCCTGCGTATCCAAAAGGTGCAAGCCGTTCCAGAAGTGGCCCACACGTTATTGGGCTGGGAAGTGGAAGATATGGCAACGGCCGTTTCTTCTCTACAGGCAAAAGGGGTGCAGTTCGAACAGTTTGAAGGCCTTCCGCAAGATGATGATGGGGTTTGGACCATCGGGAACGAAAAGATTGCTTGGTTTAAAGACCCTGATGGAAATACGTTGTCCATTAATAGCTCTTCATAATCAAATTAGAACCTAACTATTCATTCGGCTGACTTAAGGGCAATAAGAAAATATCCGAATTAATTTCAGAGTTGCAATTTGAAATGTCAAAATTTAATGCGACCAATTCAATTTATGTGGTTGAACGAGATGAGTGGCGAGCATGGCTTTCGGATAATTATCAATCTGCCTCAGAAATTTGGCTGATTTATCCGAGAAAACACAGCGGCAAGCCTCGCATTCCATACAATACGGCCGTTGAAGAAGCACTCTGCTTTGGCTGGATTGATAGCATCACGGGGAGCATCGATGACGACCATTATGGCCAACGGTTCACGCCCCGAAAGCCTAAAAGCACCTACTCGCAAACAAACATAGAGCGGTTGAGACGGCTGATTGAGCAAAATAAGGTGCTGCCTGAGATATTAGAAAGTGTAGAATCGATTTTAAAACGGCCGTTTATCTTCCCAGAAGACATCCAACAAGCGCTTCAAGCAAACCCAACAGCTTGGCAAAATTTTCAGAGCTATTCGGGAGCTTATCAACGGATTCGGGTGGCATATGTAGAAACGGCTCGAAAACGTGGACCCGAATTTGAGAAGCGGCTCAATAATCTCATTCAAAAGTGTGAACAAAACAAGCAATTTGGTTTTGGAATCGAGGATTACTATTAGTTTTGATTCAAACAATTGAGCATGATAATAAAAAGATAACTGGATATTTGGCGGTTCCACCACAAAGTGGCGCTGGTGTTTTGGTTTGTCATGCATGGTGGGGATTGACGCCATTTTTCACCCATATCTGCGATCGATTGGCTGTTCAAGGATTTGTGGCGTTTGCCCCTGATTATTTTAAGGGAGAAACGGCCGTAACGATTGAGAAAGCCAAAATATTGAGAGGAAAAGCGGAGCGCAAACAGGCTAAGATTCAAACGCGTACAGCACTCGATTTTTTAGTTAATCATCCCTCGGTGACTCGATCCAACTTAGGTGCGGTTGGTTTTTCATATGGATGCGGTTTTGCTTTAGAAGCAGCCCGATTACGCCCAAAATTAGTGAACTCAGTGGTTGTGTTTTATGGTACAGGTGGGGGAAAGTTCGACAAAACGGCCGTTCACGTCCAAGGGCATTTTGCCGAAAAAGATGAGTGGGGTGCCACTCCCCAAAAAGCAGAAAAGCTTAAGCAGAAATTGTTGGGCGCCGATCAAGAAGCTACTTTCTATGTTTATCCAGAAATGACACATTGGTTTTTTGAATCCAATAATGAAGCCTATAGCGAACAACCTGCAACGTTAGCTTGGAATCGAACAATCGACTTTTTGAAACAACAGCTACGCACTACGTAATACGCTTTTTAAAATTGCGTAATTCGTAAATTGGAAATGAAATTATGTTTGATGAATATTTTTCTAAAGCAAATGAATTAAATAGCCAAGGAATTCCCTTTGCAACGGCCGTTGTTGTGCGCGCCGAAAAACCAACCTCTGCGAAGCCTGGTGACAAAGCGATCGTTACAGTGGATGGGGTCATGCACGGCTGGATTGGGGGCAGTTGTGCCCAGCCTACTGTGATTCGAGAAGCGACACAGGCGATAAGCGACGGGGCGAGTCGGCTAATTCGATTATCTGTTGACCCGACGAAGATGGAGCCACGCGAAGGATTGATTGATTTGCCGATGACTTGCTTTAGTGGCGGCACGCTTGAGATCTTTATTGAGCCACAACGGCCGTTACCGCACCTGATGGTGATTGGAAATTTGCCGGTGGCACAAGCGTTGGTGACGTTAGGGAAGGCAATGAGCTATCGTGTAACGGCCGTTGATCCTGACACACATGGCAAAGGGATGGACGCCGCGGATCGCATTGTGACTCAGCTTAGCGACATTCCAAACGCATTAACCGCGCAAACTTTTGTGGTGGTAGCGACCCACGGCAATTTTGATGAAGCGGCGCTTGCTATGGTGCTGAGCCAGCCTGTGCCATATGTGGGTCTGGTGGCGAGCCAAAGACGATTGCAGGCAGTGAATGAATATTTATCGATGCAGGGGCTGGGAGATAAAGAGATGGGGAGATTGAAATGCCCAGCCGGCCTCAACATTCACGCCAAACGAGGGGACGAAATCGCTCTCAGCATCATGGCAGAAATTGTGCAGAAACGGCAAGAAAATCCTGAGATTGATGTCAATGCGTTTTTTGAGAAGGTGGAAACGGCCGTAGAGCCATCAGAGCCACCCACTATTGAGCTTTCACCAAACGCCATCGACTTGAGCGGCATGATGATGAGTAGCGTTCCTGCTGCATCAACTGAAAATAGTGCCATTGATCCAATTTGTCACATGACAGTTGATATTGCGACGGCCAAGTATGTTTCAGAATATGAGGGGCAAAAAGTTTATTTTTGCTGTGCAGGATGCAAAACTGCATTTGATAAAGCACCTGCTGAATATCAACTGAAATAATTCGAGCTAATATGAAACATCAAGTAATTCTGTTGCCTTATGTTCTTGATCAGAAACGAGATGGCTTACGTCGTTTCACCGACTCCAATTGGATTGTGTTGGATCCAGAAATGCCTCAACTACAGGCCACAGGTGACATGCCTGGCGGGTCAATCCAACAGAGAATGTGTGCATTATTTGAACCAATAGCACCCATTGTAAGAGAGTCGGTAAAGGCGGGCATTCAACCTGTTGTTCTTAATGGGGATTGCTGCATTGCGATTCCTACCCTCGCCGGTTTACAACAGGCAGGAATAAATCCAACGCTTATCTGGCTGGATGCACACGCTGACTTTAACACATGGGAAACAACCCCCAGTGGCTTTCTTGGTGGTATGCCACTTGCAATGATGCTTGGGTTGGGGGAACAAATTTTTGTCGAAAATAGCGGCATGCAGCTGCTGGTTGATGAAAAAATTATTGCCACTGATTTGCGCAATCTTGACCAAGGTGAGGTAGATGCACTTGCTGGCCGAAGGTTGCACATTTTTTCAGATTTAGCTGACTTGATTGATTTTGAATGGCCTGAAGGACCGCTATATGTGCATTTTGATACGGATATTTTGGATGAAAAAGATGTGATGGCTTCAAATTATCCCGAACCAAATGGGCCATCATTGGCAACAATTAGAACGGTTTTTGAGCAATTGCGGGCAACGGGTCGCGTAACGGCCGTTTCCGTTTCATCTTGGAACCCTGATTTAGACAGGAATGATCGGGATGGCAAAATGATTATGGGGTTATTGGAGCACCTTGTCGCTAAGTAGTCGATTTGGTAAACGGCCGTTTTAGCTCACTTTGAGCAATGTGAAGAGTTTAGAATGCCAAAATTGGCAAACAGATTCCAGCACAAGATCAATTCAATTAGCGCATCAACTTTCGATATTTACCCGGTGGCAGGCCAAACATTTGCTTAAATGCTTTGTTAAAGTGGGAGAGGTCTTTGAATCCGGTTTGAAAAGCAATTTCTAAAATGGTCAGGTTATAACTTTCAGTGCTCAAAAGTAGTTTGCGGGCATTGGTGAGGCGAGTTTTTCGTAGGTGCTCCCCAAACGTTGTGCCATCCTGTGCAAATATCTTGTGTAAATAGTTGACCGAAATATTAAATTGGTGAGCGACAATGATAGGTGTCAAATCGCTGTCAAAGTTTTGGTATACAAATTTCTTGATACGCATAAGCTTCTGAGCATTGAGTGGCGATAGAATCGAATGATTCTCTTGATTCAATGATGAGCCTGAGGTTGCTATGAGATTCAAAAACATTTCGGTCTTGGTGCTTATTACTTCTGGGGAATCATTGGCTAGACCATTCAGAATATAGTGCATGTAATGAAAAATTGCCTGACTTAAATGAGAGCTTCCGCGCATTTTTGATGTACAAATTCGCTTCACATCAGCGAGTTTTGGGAAAAGTAGAATTCGTGGAATTTTTATTGAAATACATTCAAACTTGTTGGGAAAGTTAAGCTTAAAAGGATAAAAACTGTCTACAAGAATTGAGTCGCCTGGCAAAATATGACTTTCTACGCCGTGCTGAGTACTGAATAGCTGGCCGCTTTTTTGAATAAGAAGATAAAAGTGATAATCGCTAAGTCGACTAATGCCAGATTGATTGAGATGAGCCACATGCTCGTCTGAACGTACATGGTTAATGCCAATATCACCAGCTTGGTGTGCCACTAATTCAGCCTGAAACATCCCAGGCTGTCTCCTTTCCAACTCAAGCTTCATAATCGAAGAGCAAACCGCATCATTCCAATATGCAAATTGTTCTCTTTGACGGATACTGGTCGTATTCCAAACTTTTTTCAACGACTTATCATTGTTAATCATAGCACTTTCGAACCATTCGTTGCCGACAAACTGTCAACTCTCAGCCAAAAACTGTCAACTCTCTCCCAACTTCATTAGCCTCAAGCCCATTATACTAGAAATCTAATCGTTCAATCCCCTAATTTGATGAAGGAGAAAAGTTAAAATGGACCCCGAAAGTAATCCCTCATTTGTTTTTATACATGGTGCTTGGCATAACAAAGAGACTTGGAATAAGGTGATAAAACGTCTTGAAGCAATAGGCTATGGTGCAATTGCGCTTGATTTACCCGGTGCAGGTGAACATGCAAAGAGCCCGAAATCTTTTAGCGACCGTCCCCTTGATGCCGCTGCTTTTGCGACAGAGCCATCACCCAA
>JANQSK010000983.1 GCA_028284105.1 Anaerolineae bacterium | reverse complement strand
TAACGGCCGTTATCCAACTTTCGCCGATTTACCCAATTTGCCTTATACAAAAATGGTGTTTGAAGAAGGGATGCGCCTTTTCCCACCTGTTCCCATTTTGCCTCGATTTGCCGTTGATGAAACAGAAATTGATGGATATCATGTGCCAGGTCGTTCGATTAATCTGATGTCGATTTGGAATATTCACCGTCATCCAGATATTTGGGAAGACCCGGAAACTTTTAAACCCGAACGTTTTGCACCTGAAAACAGCAAAGACCGACATCGTATGGCATTTATGCCCTTTGGTGGAGGCCAACGAATGTGTATAGGCAATAATTTTGCGCTTTATGAAGGCCAGATGCTGTTGGCCATGATGGTGCAAAACTACAATTTTGAGCTTCAAGATGGATTTGAACCGATGATGGATTTGGCGATTACGCTGCAACCTAAAACGGGCATGCCGATGAAGCTCCATAGTCGATAATGCTTAAACAGTACCAACAAGAAACGGCCGTTCTTCTAGCAACCATACGCGAAACCGTAGAAAGCGACGGCCGTTTCTGCGCAGCTTGGCTTTTTGGCTCGTTTGGGCGTGGTGACAATGATGCGCTGAGCGACATCGACATTTGGCTTATTGTCAAAGATGAAGCATATGCGTCCATTGTTCAGAACAAAAAGAAGTTTATTGAACAATTTGGAACATCCCTTTTTACACTTGATGTCCCCCAAAATGCGCCACCTCACGGTGAATATCTTGCCGCTTCCTATGAAGCACCCTTTGGTCCTCATCACGTCGATTTTTATTGGCAGCCTCAATCAAAAGCCGTCATTCCACCGCAAATGAAACTGCTTTTTGATAAGGTTGGAATACCGAGTGTGGATGAACCGCTCGTCTTTCCAGGTGGGGAACCTGATTATGAGCAAATTAATCGGCCATCCCATTTTGTTCCTTACTTTTGGATTATGGTGATGGTCTCCGCCAAATATCTGTGGCGAAGCCCTGATAGTGCCATAGTCCCTTTTTTGCCCTACTTCTTGCCCGATTTCCACAAAGCCCAAGCTTTCTTAAAGATGCCAAAGACGCATGAAGAAACGGCCGTATTCCCAACACCTCATGCCAAATTTGAGTTTTTGATGCAGCTAGCAAAGGATATGCAAGAGATGGTGGTGCAAATGGTTGAGAGAGAGTCGGCCGTTTCGAAAACTGTCTATCCTGCTGTCGAACGATACTTAACTCTGCTTGCTACGACCTATTTATCAAAATAGCTATTCGTTATTCATTTTCCTCTACTCACATCAACTATCTCCGCTAAAATACCCTCAAAATTTGAATTGAATAAAAATGGAGATTGAGGAATGGACACCCAAACAATTCGTCCAAGACGAAGTTTGATATTTTTTCCCGGTAACAAACCGGAGTTATTTGACAAAGCGTGTGCGACTGGTGCTGATATGGTCACGGCCGATTTAGAAGATGCCATCGCACCCCCTGATAAAGAAGTGGCTAGAAAGGCCACGTTCAAGCGATATAGCGAACCTATCAATACCAAACAAGAATGTATGGTACGTGTCAATAGCATTCGCTCAGCGGATGGATTAGCCGACCTGCAACTCTTGCTTGAAACTGAAAATCCCCCAAATGCTTTGATGCTCCCAAAGGTCAAATCCCCTGATGAAGTGCGCGTCTATGAAGATTTGTTGATTGGCAGTCATGGCCATATCCGTTTCCATGTCATCATTGAAACAAATGAAGGGTTGGAAGCGTGTTATGAAATTGCCCGAGCGAGCGATCGCATTGACTCCATTTTGTTTGGTGGGGTTGATATGGCGGCGGATTTACGCATCGAAATGACTTGGGAGGGGCTGGTTTACGGCCGTTCACGCGTCGCCCACGCTGGTGCCACTGCTGGCATTGACGTAGTAGATGTACCCTATCTCGATTTTAAGAACCTTGATGGCATGCGAGAGGAAGCAAACGCTGTGAAGCGATTGGGCTTTACCGGAAAAGCGGCCGTGCATCCTAGCCAAATTGCACCGCTGAATGAACTGTTTTCACCCTCTGCAGAGCAAATTGAACAAGCTAAACGCATCATTGCTGCCTTTGAAGAGCAGGGCACAGGGCTGGTTGTGATTGATAATAAACTTATCGAAAAACCTGTGCTTCGAAGTATGTATCGTTTGTTGGCGATTGCTGAGAAAATGGCAGAAAATTAAGTGTAGAAAAAAATAATGGCAATTGAGGATGCACCATCAATTGCCATTTTGAATTTATTTAAAGTGTTGCCCAAACTTCTAACTTGGTTTTAACCCGCTGAATAACCTCATTAGTAAACTCATCAGTATGTGCTCGACCCCCTAAATCGGCCGTGCGAATGCCGCTGTGAACCGCTTCAAGGGTGGCTTCATAAATTGCGCGACTAGCCAGTTTAGCTTGCTCTTCTTTAAGATGACCCAGAAGTGCTGCACCAGCCAAAATCATTGCCATCGGATTG
>JANQSK010000963.1 GCA_028284105.1 Anaerolineae bacterium | reverse complement strand
ATTGTCTTTTGCATTATAACGATTGTCATGGCGGCTTATGCGGTGATGCCTAAGATGGCGTCAAGCAAAGGGCACGTGCACGAAAAAAGCCAAAATTTACTGTTCTTTGGCAACTTTATCCATATGGAATATGAAGAGTATGCTAAAAAGATGAATCATATTTTGAGTGATACCAATTCTGTCTATGAAGCACAAATTCGAGAAGTATATGAAATGGGACTCTTTTTGGGCCAGAACAAGTATCGGTTTGTTCGCTTAGCGTATATTTCATTTATTTCAGGGTTGGTCATTAGTGGTTTAGTTTTTGTGTGGCTGCAATTTATTGCTTAATCATCTCTGATAGCGTGTGAATATTTTTACCGCTGTGAAGGGTAAACACGGCCGTTTCTTCACAGAGCTGCCGTAGAAATGAAAGGTGAGCGGGGAGCTGAGCTGTGTCCCAGCGATCAACACTCGATTCAATTAATTTTGCGCAAGCTAACGGAGCGGGGAGCGGACAAAGCTGAGTGGGGTGGTTAGGCTGGAGCTGGGTGAAATAAACGGCCGTTACATGCCCTAATTGCCCAAAGATAATAGATATATCTTCTAACCCCGAATCTCCTTCGCATAGCAAGCGCGAGGTACCCTTACGTACCCTAATTCGATCAAACGTTGGATAAATCCGTGTGGGATTACCCTTGAGCAGGATGACATCGTTCGCCAGAAATCGCCAACCGTTCTTGAGTAAAGCCATGCCAGCCGTCGTTTTTCCACTGCCAGAAGGACCAACTAGCAGAATGTTCTGGTCCTCTTTTTGAGCAGCAAAGCCATGTATCAAGTAGGTGCCTTTTCGCCTTAAGAGGGGAGCAAGACAGATGTAAAGCATGTCTTCCAAAAAGAGGTGAGATGATGGCTGCAAAACCCCGGTGATGGTGAATTCCTTCAAATTGATTTCAAAATATGCCCCTAGTTGAAAATGAAATCGAAACCGACTGGATTCCTTTTGTAAATCAAACCCTATCGCTTGATCTTGATAATCAATGTGATCAAGTTTTGGAATTGATTGGGTTGAAAGTAACGTGATTGTGATGTCAGCAACGGCCGTTTCCTGTTGTAAACATGGATGAAAAACGGCCGTTGCCGCTTGAAATAAGCGAGCATCTGACGCGCTTAGGCGGATATTTAGCTTTGCTATTTGGATGTGGCACACTGGCATACACCAATCATACTCCCTTTTTTCAAAGGTAGACAAACTGATATACTGATTGACGAACAAACTTGGACTCTATCTGCATGAAATATTGCAGATCAATTAGGAGGAATGTGATGAGTGCTTACATTATTGCGCGTGTTGAAGTGACGGATTGGGATAAATACAAAGAGTATATGAAGCTGACACCTGAGGTCATTAAGGCTCACGGCGGACGATTTATTTCACGTGGGGGTGATTTAACGAGCTTGGAGGGTGAAGAAGAAACGCGTCGGGTTGTGGTGTTGGAGTTCGATTCAGTGGATGACGCAAAAGCATTTTACAATTCTGAGGGATACCAAACGGCCGTTAAAGCCCGCGAAGGAGCCGCAAACGCTCAGTTTGTCATCGTTGATGGAATTTAGTGCTTTGATAAGGAAGTCTTATCAGAAATAGTGATGATCAAGAATTGAGAGAATAATCGGCTTACATCCGGTAATTCTCTCAATTCGCATAATTCCTGATTTGTAATTTGTAACGGACTCTTCAGTTTAATTACGGATTTGCCACTTTATGTGATTTACCTAAGGGCTTGATCTAAATCTTCTAAAATGTCATCAATATGCTCGATACCAACACAGAGACGAATCATATCGGGTGAGACCCCAGCAGCTTTGAGCTCCTCTTCCCTAAGCTGGCGATGGGTGGTCGAAGCAGGGTGGGTTGCTAATGATTTGGCATCCCCGATGTTGACTAATCGCTTGAAGAGCTTCAATTCATCATAAAACTTAACCCCAGCATCAAACCCACCTTTGATTCCAAAAGAGAGTAGCCCAGACGGTTTACCGTCGGTGTATTTCTTTGCAAGTTCGTGATAGGGTGAATCTTCTAAACCCCCATAAGATACCCAGCTCACATTGTCATGTTTTTGCAAGAATTGAGCGACTGCCATTGCATTGTCGCAGTGACGCTCCATGCGCAGGGGCAATGTTTCAATTCCCTGCAAAATCATAAAGGCATTCAGTGGACTCATCGCAGCCCCTGTGTTGCGCAGTGGCACTGTTCGTGCACGCGAAATAAATGCAGCTGGTCCCATGGCGTCGGTGTACACCACATCGTGATAGGCGGGTTCGGGATTGTTGAGCATTGGGAATCGTTCTTTGTGTTCGTCCCAAGGGAAGTAGCCAGAATCGACAATAATGCCACCCATGGTAGTGCCGTGCCCACCCATATATTTTGTTAATGAATGCACGACGATATCACAGCCATATTCGATGGGGCGGATGAGGGCTGGGCTGGCAACAGTGTTGTCTACAATAACTGGGACGCCATGCTTATGAGCCATGGTGGCAATTGCTTCTAAGTCCACAATGT
>JANQSK010000951.1 GCA_028284105.1 Anaerolineae bacterium | reverse complement strand
GCAAAGACGGCCGTTTCTGTGTGCCTACCCACTGTCCTGGAACGGCCGTTGCAAATGGATTCGGCGAACTGCCCGTTTGGCAATATGCTCGGTAGGGTGGAATATCAGGTAAATCGGTTGGCTTTTCTTTTAGCCAGTGGGTCCACCAGCGAACAGCTTCGCCTAAAAAATTGATGGCAGGCCCCGGTGTAACAAGATGTGGATATTGATGTGCCCACGGGCCAGCAATGGCGTAATAGGGTGTTTCTAAATTTTCAATTAAACGTGGTATCGCATTGATATAAGCGTCTCCCCAACCACTGATGATCATGACCGCCGCTTGAAAACTATCATACGATTCGCTGACTGAGCCATGCTTCCAATAGTCATCTTTAACGGGGTGTGCTAGCCATTTCTCTGGGAAAAAGGGGAGATATTCAAGCCCATCGAGCCACATCTCTCGCCACTGGTCGCCGACCGTTAGTGGGTCAGGTGGACGAGTTTGAAACGCCATGAAGGATGATCCCCACCCAAAATGTTCATTTAAATGACAACCATTTTTATAGTGAACATCATCGTTGTAGCGATCGACTGTAGCACCGACAGCAATAACCGCTTTGAGGGGGGCGGGTGCACGTGCCGCAACCTGCAAGGAGTTAAAGCCACCCCAAGATAAGCCCATCATTCCAATACGGCCGTTGCACCATTCTTGCTCTGCAAGCCAATGGATGACTTCAATGAGATCATTTTGCTCTTGCTTGAGATATTCATCTTTTAAAATACCATTGGAGTCGCCACTGCCTCGTAAATCAACGCGAACACCGGCAAAACCGTGCCCTGCAAAATAGGGGTGGATTCGTTCATCGTCAGCTAAACGGCCGTCGCGAATTCGATATGGTATCGCTTCGAGAATGGCGGGTACTGGCTCATCAGGCTCTCCTAAAGGGAGCCAAATGCGTGCAGCTAACCTGATCCCGTCAGATAGTGGAATCCACACCTCATCCCAAACGTCAACGTTGAAGGGAAAATTTTCTTCAATTTCAATATCAAAATCATTATCGGGAAACATAATAACCAAAATGAGCGTGGCGATTAGTCACCACGCTCATTTTCCTTACTCCTCTCCATCAGATACATTGGGATTTATCCCAATGATAAATCTATTTCTTTACGCTAATCCGCTTCAGCAAGCTCCTTCTCTTGAGCATAAAGCAGATCTTTTAGCGGAATGTGGCAGCGAATCTTGTGACCACCTTTTGAGTTGACCTGCCACGGTGGCGTTTCATTGTCACAAATATCCCCAACACGTCGGGCACAGCGACGCTGGAAGGGGCAACCGATGGCCGGTGGGCTGGATTCAATGACATCGTCAGCGACCAATTTGGGTTCACTGTCAGGCTCAGGTTCTAAAACCGCACCGAGTAATGTCTCCGTATATGGATGATGGGGTAACTCATAAATTTCGTTTACTGGGCCAACTTCACACAGACGTCCTTGGTACAAAACAGCAACTTTATCAGAAACGGCCTTTACAACGGCCAAATCATGTGAAATAAAGACATAAGTCGCATCTTGTTCATTTTTCAATTCATAAAGCAAATCGAGTACTGCTGCTTGTACAGACACATCCAAAGCAGAAGTCACCTCATCACATAAAATGAGTTCGGGGTCGGCTACGAATGCTCGGGCAATTGCCACACGCTGCTTTTCACCACCTGATAGTTGGCCGGGATATCTTTCGAGATAATGCTCGCCTAAACGCACGCGTCGCATAATGGCTCGAGATTTTTTGTCAATTTCATCAGCATTCGAATTGAAATAAAGTCTAAGCGGCATGGCTAAAATTTCAGCCACTGTTTGGCGAGGATTCAGAGACTCATCTGGATTCTGGAAAATAAGTTGAATTCGGCGTCGTAGTTCCTTATCACGCCGATCGATAGGTGGGGTTAAATCTTGCCCATCAAAAGTGATCGATCCTTCTTTTGGAGGCTTCAAACCAGCAATTGACCGGATAATAGTCGATTTACCAGAACCTGATTCACCTACGAGTGAAATTGTTTCACCACGACGCACTTCTAAATCGATGTCATCAACGGTAGGCGGTGGTGCAGATTCACCAAATAGCGGATCGAGTAGACGCGGCTTGAAGTAGCTGATGGCCACATCCTTCAAATCAAGCAAAGGTGGCTCCATGCCATCACCACTGTATCGTTCGACCTCGTTGCCGACGCGTTCAGCTTTTTCATTGATCACTTGCTCCCAATGATGACACCGAATTTTGTGGATTGGGTATCGATCAGGGATGGGAATGAGAGGTGCATCTTTTGTTTCACAAATGCTTGTGACGTACGGGCAGCGTGCTCTAAATGCGCAACCAGTCAATATAGACCCTACGGCTGGAGGTGTTCCAGGTAAAGCTGATGGCAAATTCTCATCTTTTAGCCTTGGGATTGAAGTGAGCAACCCTTTGGCATAAGGATGGTTGGGGTTGACCATCACATCACGTGAGGGACCATCTTCCACAATTTCACCTGCATACATAACCGCAACGCGATGACTGACTCGGGTGATTACACCTAAATCGTGGCTCACATAAACCATCGCTGTGTTTGTTTCTTCAGCGATATCACGCAATAGTTCTAAGATATGGGCTTGCGTTGTTACATCTAATCCAGTAGTGGGTTCATCTAAAAGAAGGAGTTCAGCTTCACCAGCCAAAGCCATAGCAACTGCAGCGCGCTGTTGTTGCCCTCCCGAGAGCTCATGAGGGTAACGTTCGACAAGTTCAGCTGGAGTTGGGAGTCGGACTTGAGACAAGAGTTCAACGGTTCTGTCTAGTCGAGCTGAAGATGGTAAGTCTGTATGAAGTCGTAACGCTTCTTGAATTTGCGCGCCAATTCGCAATGTTGGTGTGAGTGACTGCCCTGCATTTTGAGGAATGAGAGCTATCTTTTTGCCTCTTAGATGTTCGATTTCTTTTGAAGATAATTTGTAGAGGTCTTGGCCTTTAAATTTGACTGAACCACCTACAAGCTCACTCCCAGAGCGAAGATAAGCCATCATCGACAGCGCAACGGTACTTTTCCCACTACCGCTTTCACCTACAAGCCCCACCGTTTCACCGGGAAGAATGGAGAGGTCGATATTGCGAAGCA
>JANQSK010000929.1 GCA_028284105.1 Anaerolineae bacterium | reverse complement strand
CGTAAAGCACGTTTAGCTCTTGAGCACGGCGCTGGAGCTGAGAGTTGCTCTCCATGAGCTGTTGAACTAATTGATCTCTTTCACGCTGGAGGCGACTTTCGCGCAGAGCACGGTCTACTGATTCGCTAATTTCATCTGCGTCGAAAGGCTTAATGACGTAATCACGAATACCTAGACGAAATGCGGCAACGGCCGTTTCTTCATTACCATGTGCTGTCGCTAAAATAGCTGGGATTTCAATACCACGTTCCTTAAGCTTTTCCAATACTTCTAAGCCAGTGAGACGTGGCATCTGCTGATCTACAATCATGAGATCAGGCTCTTTGGCGATGGCCATTTCAAGCCCCATCAGACCATTAGAGGCTGTTAATACTTCAAACCCTTTTGGCTGGAGAATATATTCAGAGAGAAAGTCTCTGATTTCTTGAGAGTCATCAATTATTAATACCCGTTCATACATATGAAGTGGTCCTTGGACTGGATGTGAACATTTTCTAATATTACTACTCGAATAATAAGCATGCAACTATAAATAGTAACTTTGAAACAGTTAATTAGTCACAGTACGATATGACAATATAATTGTTTTGAAATCCTTGCGTTGGGCAACATGTACGTACTTCGATGGTAGCAGAATTTATGACTATTATAAAAAAAATTCTTCAATTTTTAACATTACTTTTGATTGCTTTCAATATATCTTGCAATCAAGAAGAGCCAGATATAACACCTGTTGTTGTAACCCAGGTCGTTGAAGTACAACAAACACCGATTGTCATCACGCGCATTGTGGAACAAATCGTTACGCCCGAACCGGTGGCTCAGCAAAGCAATGAAACTCAACCAGTGCCCATTACGCTAGATATTAGCATACTCGGCAATCAATTACCTAGCCCGAACCCACAGGCCAGCCAATCGAATGATGAATTAGACTATGTTGAAAACTTATTTGTGGGTTTAACTCGTTACAATCCGATATCGCAAGTCATAGAGCCTGCTTTGGCCGAAAGTTGGGAGATTGAGGAGAACGGGAAGGTCTGGACGTTTCGTTTACGGGATGACATTCATTGGGTAAGACCTTTGGAGCAAGAAGAGAACTCACTTTGGACAGTTGAGGACGTGACTCCTGTGAATGCCAATGATGTGGTTTTCACCATTCAACAAGCTTGCCAGAGAGAGACTGATATTCCAGATGTGGTCATCCTCTTTATTATTGAAGGGTGTGAGCAAACTTATTCAATAAACAATCCCACTGCTGCTGATTTATCAAGCATTGGCGTGGTGGCATTAGATGAACGAACGGTTCGCTTCACATTGACTCGGCCGGCATCTTATTTTTTAACTATTTCGAGTTTGTGGTATTTACGGCCGTTGCCAAAAACGTTAATTGAAGAGTTTGGTGATGATTGGCTAGATCCAGATAATCTGCTTACGAGCGGTCCATTTTTCCCAGTACCTGATAAACAATCCATTCAGAAAAATCCGCTTTGGCCAATTGATTCAATAGGCAATGTCGACATCGTTAATTTTTTTATCGTGTCCGAAATTGAGAATGCGTATCAACTTTGGGATGCAAAGCGGCTAGATTTCGTCCGGTTTAGTGAAAATTTTGATGCTATTAATATCCAACAAAATCCTGAAGAGCAGTTGTCAATACCTGAACAAACCCTTTTTTATCTTGGGTTTAATTTCCAAAGTGGTGTCTTTCGTGAACAAGAAGTCCGCTTGGCATTTAGTGCAGCAATCGATCGTGAAGCCCTCATCGATGAGCTTTATAGCGGTAATGCATTTATGATGAAGCATCTGACACCTCCAGGCGTGATAGGGGCACAATCCATTGATGAAATTGGTATGGGCTACGATCCTGATTTTGCACGTCTCCAAATGGCCGAGAGTGGTTTTGGACGGTGTCGAAATATTCCAGAGATCCGTTTTCTTGTTAATTCATCTGACTTATCCTTGTTGCAGGCTGAACTTATTCGCGAAATGTGGATTAATGAGCTGGGCTGTGAAGAATCGCAAATCGTGATTGAACAGGTTCAATTCGGAACATTACTTGCCAACACTCGGCAGGATGCCAATTCTTTTCGCCCAGATATTTGGGAATTAGGCTGGGCCTCTTTTTATCCTGATGCGCATAGCTGGATGGGTGAGCTTGTGCACTGCCTTGAAAGTGAAAATCGTGCTGGGCGGGATTGTGTCGAGGTTGATGATGTGATCCGCAACGCTGCAACAGAAAGTGACCATTCGGAGCGATTAACGCTTTATCGGGAAATCGAAACGCAGCTATTTAGTCGGGACGGCTTGGCACCCATTGTCCCGCTTTACTCACCTGCTCAAAATTTCTTAGTGCAGTCCTGGATACAAATGCGACCCATAAACTTTGGTGGCCAACAATACGACCGAATCGTATTGGATGAAACTTTAAAAAGATTGGAGCAAAGCAGATAACAATGTCTCTTTTATCACCTAAGACGATTGAGCTCATTAACACGATATTGAAGGCACCACTGACTAAGAGTCAAATTGAGCAGTTTGCGCTATATCGAGATCTATTAATTGAGTGGAATCAAAAGATGAATTTAACGGCCGTTCGGACACCAGAAGGTATCGAAATGGTCCATTTTGTGGATTCACTATCAGTTTTGCTTGTCACTGATTCATTGGAAGACCTATCGTTAATTGATATTGGCACAGGGGCTGGCTTCCCAGGGATTCCTTTAAAAATTATTTTCCCAACTTTACGATTGACCTTAGTTGAAAGCATTCGAAAAAAAGCTTCTTTTTTACAAACGGCTGTAGATGCACTTTCTTTGGAACAGGTTGATGTGCTAGATGAGCGGGCTGAGGTTTTAGGTCGAGATGAAGCTCACCGCGAACTGTACGATTGGGCTGTCGGAAGGGCGGTTGCAGAACTTAATGTGTTGCTTGAGTATCTTACGCCGTTTTGTAAAGTAAACGGCCGTGTTTTGGCAATGAAAGGGCCTGAACTTGATAATGAACTTGCTTCAGCACAAAAAGCCATTTCGGAGTTACAACTTAATCAAATAACTTCACGGCAAGTACCTGCAAATCTATCTGGTGAAAAAGCACGTCATTTGATTGTGTTTGAAAAAATGGAGGGGATTTCGGAGCGATACCCTAGGCGACCAGGCATTCCTACAAAACGGCCGTTGCGTTAATGGATTGAAATGGCATACACCATTTGAGGTTCATCTTTACCTTTGATATGAACAGGACCACGAGCCTCAAAAGAAGCATCTTGAATAATTTTTGAATTACGATTGATGTTTTTGAAAACCTTTTCGGAAATGACAATTTCATGGTCTTGTGCAAGATCAACAAACCGGTGAGCGATATTAACAGCATCACCCACCATTCTAAATGTCATTCGAGATTCAGCACCCACATTCCCAACAACAACCTCACCTTGGTCGATACCAACTCCCATACCAAACCCCATGTTTAAACCGCCAAACAACTCTTCTCGGAGTTGATTGAACCTTTGGTGCATCGCTATCGCCGTTTCGAGAGCACGGGTAGGGGCGTCTTCTTGGTCAAATGGGGCATTAAAACCCACCAAAATTTCATCGCCAGTTAATTCAAAAATAATGCCATCTGATGAATAAACCACATCGGTCATTTTGGTGAAAAAATCATTTAAGCGTTCGACAACTTCATTAGGTTCATTGTTTCGAGTAAATCGCGTAAAGTCTCGAATATCAGCAAACATGACAACCGCTTCACGTCGCTCACGCCTAGCCATCAAATTAGGTACATTTTCTAATACGTGCTCAACAAGACTTGGTCCCATATATCGTGAAAACGTTTCTTTCACCCGCTCTTTTTCAAGACGTTCTGTTTCGATGCGAAGCTCTTCCATGCGCTTCATTTCGGTGATATCTTGCAGTACAACAGCATACCCAACGTCCTTAATTTGAGACAAGCTAGCGTAAA
>JANQSK010000920.1 GCA_028284105.1 Anaerolineae bacterium | reverse complement strand
AGGGAAAGTACGAGATGATCGAATGGGTGTCTTTGAGCGCTTAGTTGAGTCGTATGGTGACGCAACGGCCGTTCAGTTGGGACCCGTTTTGCTTCATGTATTTAATCATCCCGACCAAGCGCAGCATATTCTCCAATCGAATCAAAAAAATTATATTAAAGACCGACTCGTCACTGCGCCCGTTGAGATTTTTTCAGGTCGGACCATGTTCACCAGTGATGGGGATAGCTGGTTACAAAAACGTCGGCTGATGTCCCCCGCTTTTCACAGAAGAAGATTGGCAAACTTTGGGGCTATTTCTTCAAGTGCAGCTGACCGCATCTTAAAACGTTGGCAAAATGAGAAAGAGACAACCTACGATATTCAAATCGAAATGGGGCGTTTGACGCTTGAAGTGGTTGGCTTAGCCTTGTTTTCAGTTGATTTAGCTGATGAAGCGTCGGAGCTTGGCGAAGCTTTTAAGGAAGGGAATGATTACATTATATATCGCATTGATGTTCCCTTTGCACCACCCATCTGGTTCCCCACTCGCCGAAATAAACGATTTGTAACAGCCAAAACAAAAATTGATGACTTTTTGTATGATTTGATTGAATCCCGCTCAGTTGAAGGAGCCAATGAAGGCAAAGATGATCTGCTTGCCATGATAATGGAGGCTAGAGATGAAGAGACGGGTGAGGGCATGCCGAAATCCCAAATTCGAAATGAACTCGTCTCTTTATTTTCAGCAGGACACGACACCACGGCAAGCACGCTGATGTGGACGCTGTATCTGTTATCCCAACATCCTGAGGTTGAGGCCAAGTTACAGGAAGAGGTTGATCATGTTTTAGGTGATCGCTTGCCCACATTTGATGATTTACAAGCGCTAACCTACACACGACAAGTGATTGATGAAAGTTTGAGACTCTATCCAGCGGCTTGGGCGCTTTCGCGAACGGCCGTTTCCGATGACAATGTTGGAGGATGGCATGTTGCGGCTGGAAAACAGGTGACCATCTCGGTTGCAGCAATGCATCGTCATCCCGACTTTTGGGAAGATCCAGACCAATTCAAACCTGAGCGATTTGAGCCCGACCAAATTAAAAATCGGCATAAGTTTGCATACATTCCATTTGGCGGTGGACCGCGCATGTGTATCGGCAACACTTTTGCCCTGACTGAAGCCACTCTTATTTTAGCGACCTTGATTCGACGCGTTCAATTTCGGCTGGTGCCCGGCCATCCCGTTGAAACAAAAACGGTGGTGGGGCTTCATGCCAAATATGGCATGCCTATGAGCCTCGAATGGCGTCGTTAAATCGACTATTTTTAGCATGTTTGCGTGTAGTAAAATTTAGATTATGATTAGTTTGAGCAATACACCTCTCATTTGCACACATTTTTCTATCAACTGCATAATTTGGTGAGCGAAAAGAAGCCGCTTTTATTTGGTTTCAGAAAAAGCTTTCCTCACCCCTCATCAGAAGGAGACAAAAATGTTGTTTACTGCCCGTAAAAGAACCTATCGTATTATCATTGCTGCTTCAATTCTTGCTTTAGTCATCACCCCGTTTTTGGGAATTGCCGTTGCCTTTGCTTGTGGCAATGGTGGTGGTTCCGGTGGCGGTTGTTAAAGATAAAAATTTTACATGATTGTAGAGACGCTCCATTGGAGCGTCTTTTTTTTGCCCAAAGCCAATTATGATTTGATGATTATCCTGCGGTGAATGTGCTGTGGCCTGTTGGTAATGACGAAAGGTCTGGGTAAAATTTGGCATGACCACTGAACTCAATGAACAAGAAAAACGCGCCCTAGCGGCGATAGATATGGAAGGGATGCTGGCTTATCTCGATGAGATAGTCAGCATCCAAAGTTTAGACGGGGAAGAAACGGCCGTTCAGCAAAACATTGCTCAAAAAATGAGAGCGCTTGGTATGGAAGTCGATGAGTGGCAAATCGACTTTGGGCAAGTGCGGCAACATCTAGCTTATTGTGAAGAGGTTATTCGCGAAGAGGGTGTTGGCGTCGTTGGCATCATGGGAAATGGGAATGGGAAGTCACTCATTCTCAATGGGCATACTGATGTTGTTCCTGCTGGTGACCGTGAAAATTGGACTATCGATCCATGGCGTGCAACGGTGCGAGATGGCAACGTATACGGCCGTGGTGCGCTTGACATGAAGGGGGGCTTGGTGTGCGCTCTTTTTGCAGCCAAAGCCATTCAGGATGCCGGTATTGAGCTTGATGGCAAGCTAATGATCCAAGCCGTCATTGGGGAGGAAGATGGGGGTGTTGGCACACTCGCATCTTGTTTGCGCGGCTACACAGCTGATGCAGCTATCATTATGGAGCCAACAGAACTAATGATTGCACCCGCTCAAGCCGGCTGCTTAAACTTTCGTATCATGATTCCAGGCTATGCTGCGCATGGGGCTGTGCGTCTGGAAGGCCATGATCCGATCGCTAAATTTATTCCCATCTTTCAAGCCATTATGGCCTTTGAAGCAGAGCGAAATGCCACTATTAAAGATCCTAGGTTTGATAATTACGAGCTGCCCTATCCTATCTGCATTGGCACGATTCAGGCCGGAAACTGGGCTTCAACCGTTGCCGAAAGCCTCACGTTTGAAGGAAGATACGGGGTCGCTGTTGAGGAAGATTCAGAAGAAGCTAGACGTCAATTTGAGGCGGTTGTTCATAAGGCTGCGCAAAGCGATCCGTTTTTGCAGGAAAATCCCCCCCAAGTGGAATGGTGGGGCGGTCAATTTGAAAGTGCAGGCATTGATCCGGCGCATCCAATTGTCCAAACGGTCAGTGATGCATTTACTCAATTGACGGGTCAGCCACCAATTCAACAGGGCATGACTTACGGAGCGGATATGCGATTGTTGGTGCGATATGCCAATACCCCAACCATCATGTTTGGAGCGGGGGATGTACGCAAAGCGCATCAGCCTGATGAGTATGTACCTTTGGCTGAGCTAAAAACACTTGTAGAAACGCTCACAGTAACAATTTTACGGATGTGCCAGTGACATTAGACATCGTAAGTCTGTTCTGCTCAGCAGGCCATTCAAATGCTATTGGCAAGAATTACGATGTCTCGCGAATGTGATAAATGAAGGAGCAATAATGAGTTATTCGATATATGAAACGGCCGTTCATACCGATTGGATTGATTACAACGGCCATATGAATGCCGGCTATTATAATGTTGTGATCGATAAGGCGGCTGAGCAATTAATTGCCGATTTTGGTGGGATTGAATATTTTAAGGAGACCACTGGCACATTTTACTCTGTTGAAACACACATCATTTATGGGAATGAGCTTAAAGTGGGGGACCCAATCCATGTGAAGACTCAAATTATTAGCTACGATCGCAAACGTGTGCATTTATTTTCAACGCTGTATCATGGTGAAGAAGGATATGAAGCTGCGTCAGGGGAAACGATGATGCTTCATTATGTTCAAAGCGAAGGCGCTGTTGTTCCGATGCCTGATTCGTTCTTTGGGCAAGTTGAAAAAATGGCTCAACAGCACGCTGGTTTACCGACTCCTGAATCTGTCGGGAGAGCTGTCCGTCTTGCAAAAAAGTCGCTCATTGGCTAACTCATTAAACTCATTTAGAATACAATCATTATGTTGCCGATCAGGTAGTTGGTAATGTTGAAAGTTTAACGCAGAGGCGCCGAGACCGCAGAGTTTTTTATTCTCCGCGACCTCCGCACCTCTGCGTTTTTGTTTGACCAGCCATGAAGCGTGAGGAGAGAATTATGGAATACGATTACATCATAGTTGGAGCAGGGTCTGCCGGGTGTGTGCTGGCTAACCGTTTAAGTGAAAATAGCTCAAATCGTGTGCTTATTTTGGAGGCAGGTTCACCCGACAAAAAAACAGAAATTCATATTCCAGCCGGTTTTCCCTCGCTATTCAAAAGCGAAGTCGATTGGGGGTACGAGACTGAACCGCAGGAGCACGTAGACGGCCGTAAAATGTATTGGCCCCGTGGCAAGATGTTGGGCGGAACAAGTTCGATGAATGCCATGATTTACCAGCGCGGTAATCCTGCTGATTATGACGGCTGGGCAGAGCTCGGCAACGAAGAGTGGGGCTGGGAAGATGTGGTGCCTTACTTCAAAAAAGCTGAAAATCAAGAGCGCGGCGAAAGT
>JANQSK010000887.1 GCA_028284105.1 Anaerolineae bacterium | reverse complement strand
CATAATCAGGATTCACTGCTTCCCAAGGCACCACAATACCCGCATTTGGATTACGCTCGCCCCCTTCAGCCATTGATACAAAATGAGGGTCTGGCCCAGAAAACTTCGGCGATTTCAACATTTCTGCCCAAATCCCTCGATAAATTGACTCACCAATCTGCTCTAAATTTGCCCCATAAAGATAGTGATTCACATCACCAATCTTCTTTGAAGCATCGATTTCAATCGTTGCTGAGAAGGACATGATTACTCCCAATTCATTTAAAACTTAGCGCAACACCCAAATTTGCTCTGGTCCAAATCGAAGATTAACGGCATCCCCATCATTAAATTTACGGATGGCCTGTGGGTCCGTTACAACTTGGAATTCATGGTCTTTTACCATCACCTTATAACGTGTATGAGTTCCCATATAAACGTGAGACAAAATGCGGCCTTCAACAACATTATCGTTTTCTGCATCAACACCCATCTCGATCGATTCGGGTCGAATGCTTAGAACCGCTTGACCCTGCTCAACAACACCCTTTTCGGCGTGGAATTCACCGATGTCAGACTGAAAACGGCCGTTTTCCAATTTCCCTGCCAAAAAGTTTTGCCCGCCAAAAAAGCGAGCAACCTGCTCACTAACTGGTTCTTCGTAAAATTTGTCTGGGGTATCATTTTGCTGCAGCACACCATCAAACATCAGCGCAATTTTGTCGGCCAAAATGACAGCTTCTTCTTGGTCATGGGTTACAAATACCATGGTTACTTTTGTGTCGCTTTGGATTTTACGAATCAATTCCCGCATTTCATCTCTAAGATGTGCATCCAAGTTACTTAACGGTTCATCAAGAAGCAGAACATTGGGTTCGACAATAAGTGCGCGAGCGAGTGCAATACGCTGCTGCTGTCCACCAGACAGCTGTTTTGGGCGACGTTCTTCGACGCCGGGAAGTTGAACAAGCTCCAGCATCTCAGCTACTTTCTTCTTGATTGTTGCTTTATCTACGCCACGCATTTTTAAACCAAAACCGACATTCTCTCCAATCGACATATATGGAAATAGAAGGTAGTTTTGGAAAACCATAACCGCACCACGTTTTTCAGCAGGAGTCGCCATTACCGATTGGTCATTAAAGGCAATATCACCGCTAGTTGGCTTTAAAAGTCCCGCAATCATCTTCATGGTGGTAGTCTTACCACAACCCGAGGGCCCTAAAAGCGCATGCAAACCGCCCGATTCAATTTCAAGATTTAAGTTATCCACGGCTTTAAAAGATGCTCCAGGATACACTTTTGTTAGTTGAGAAATGTTTAACTTGGTCATACCCCTCCAATGCCACCAATTGCAGCATCTTCACCCGTCACATACCGGGAAGTAATCAAAAGAATGACAATAGCTGGTAATACAAAAATAATAGAGACCGCAGCCGTCAGGGCTGTGTCATTTGTGCCTGCTAATGTAAATAAAACCAATGGCAATGTCCGAACAAATCCACCCCCGATTAACAGGGTAGTGATGTATTGGCTCCACGAAATCAAGAAAGCAAATAGTCCGGCCACCATCATGCCAGGGAAGATGGCAGGTAAGGTGACATACCAAAAAGTTTGAATGGGGCCGGCTCCAAGACTTCGCGCTTGTTCTTCAAATTCTGGATTGTAGTTTGAGAAAACACCCGCCATGACGAGAACCACATAAGGCATAATGGGTGACAGTTGCACCAAAATTACACCTGTAAATGTATCAGCTAGCCCATACCGAATAAATAAAACTAAGATGCCCAAGATGACAACCAGTGGGGGAACGATAGTGGGCGCAAGAAGCAAAAATTCAACAACCCGCTTTCCTTTGAAATTGTACATGCCCAAGCCACGACCCGCTGGAATGCTGATAATGATTGAAATAACTGTGACAATCACAGCAATAACAACAGAATCCCAAATGGCGGCGAGCACGCCTGTTTGTTGTGCAAAGGCCAGCTCCCAAGCCCGTAGGCTCCAGCTTTCAGGCCACAGCAACGGAAATGGCCACCGAAATGCGAATGACCATATGAGAAGGGGGATCATTGGTAAAATGAGCCAAAGTATGATCAAAGTTATTATCGTCCAGCGAATAATAATCTTTCGTCTAGGCTCTTTTTCTTCTGGAATTGGTGATGTGAGTTCAGCCATGAGTTAATCCGATCTCACAATTCTGCGAGATAAATTCATATAAACAAAAATGAGTAAGGTGCTTAAAATGGCGATGATAACGGCCGTTGCCATCGCTTCCGGCCTAGCATTCAGATCAGGATTGGTGTAGTTTCTCACTGCCAACACAGAGAGATGTTGTGGAAACGATTGACCCAAAATAAAGGGGATTTCAAATGCCCCAAACGTAAAGGCCAACACAATCACAGAAACTGACAAAACGCCAGGCATAATTAACGGCAAGAGCACATAACGGAAGCGTTGCCATCGATTCGCACCCAATGTTTGTGCTAACGATTCGTAATCATCTCCAACGGATTGCAAAACAGCTAGAACGACAACACCAATAAAAGGAATCTCTTTCCAGACGTATTCTGCAATAATGCCAATCGCAAAGCGGTCAAAGACCAGCTCAGGAAAATCGGAAGGCTGTTCAATGAAGTTGAGAGCAAATGAAAGCCGGGCTAGATAGCCACCTTGAGTAAATAGAAACAAAATACCAATTGCACCAACAATATGAGGGATGGGGAGATTAAGCTGAAACAAAAATGTCATCAGCTTTTTCCCTCTAAAATTTTCTCTTAACACCAAACCCGCAACGATAGCTAAAATCATTGAAATGATGGTCGATGTAATGGCAATGTGGAGCGTTAAACCTAAGGATCTTAGAAATCCATTGCTCGTTAAAATAGAGCGATATGCTTCTAGATTCGGTTCTGTTAACCCAATAAGTGGGAAGTAATTAAAACTCCGAATGACACCAAAAAATAATCCGCCAATAAACAACACCAAAATGACAAGCAGGGCTGGGCTCAGCAATATATAGGGTCTTAATTTTTCATACATAGTAATTTGATAAAAGTGAAGAAGAAATCAGGTCAATACTGACCTGATTTCTTCCATTATCCCTAGCTATTGTTCAAGAACATTAGCACGCCATGCGTTTTCCAAAATAGGTTGGAGATCCCCTAATTGAGGCAAGGCCTTCGTAAAGTCAGCAATAGGCAGCCGTGCTTCACTGAGTTCTAGTCCAGCAAAGTCCGCCTGAACATCATCTGGAAGTCGATTGACAACAACAGCAGGCATCGAGCCAATATCATTCGTCAAGGTGAATTGGTTCTCGGGCGCTTGCAAGAGGTTGGCAATGACCATTGCGCCAGCTTTGTTCGGTGAATTGAATGGAATAGCTTGATAGTGAGCGTTAGCAACCATACCTTCTTGGAACATCAATTGACGCATCGTATCTGGATAAACACCGTCTTCAATTTGAACGTCAACATTACCAGGGCCAAAGCTGATGCTAAAGGCAATTTCACCATTCTTAACAAGCTCACGTTGTTCTGAAATGTCATTCGGGTATGTGCGTCCTTCCCGCCAGAGGCAAGATTCAATTTCGTTTAATTTTTCCCAAAGTGCAGGTGATTGCTCTTCAAAAGGCCCTGTCACTTGTGATGAACGACCGACCCAGAAATCAGACTCGCCTGTGTAATGATAGAGTAAGCCGGTTACAAACCCTGTCCCTGTAAAGTCAGGAGGTGCTGGATAAGTGAATAACCCTCTGGCTTCATCCGTACAAATGTATTCCATAAATTCGTCGATGGTATCGGGTGGATTAACACGAGCACTGTCGTACTCAATGTGCAATTGTGACGTACCCCAAAGCGATTCATGACCATTGATAGGCCAACCTGCGTCAAAGTTATAATAGCCACTGTCAGTGTCAATATATTGAACATTCGGCAATGAATCTGTGAATGGGCCAAAAAGCAAGTCTGGTTGGCGAAGTGTGATGAAGTTTTCGGCATTAATCCAAATTAAGTCAACGGTACCGTCTGTGGTACGACCTGCTTCAGCTTCACCAAGCACTTTGTTAACGGCTTCGGCCGTATCATTGAGGTGAACAAATTCTAAATTCACATTGCAACATTCCATGGCTTGTTCAGCAATTTGGACGTCCATGAAATTATTCCATGTATCGCTACCACCCCAG